>JAIDJJ010000242.1 GCA_029052265.1 Muribaculaceae bacterium | reverse complement strand
CAGATATTTCTAAAGGAATTTTGATTCCGTTGTCTTCAATAAAACGTCGGTTGCCGGCGAAAAACGTTCCTGTTGCCGCCTTGCATGTCACCCCTTTTCCGGGAATGTTCATAAAGTCGTGTATTTCAATAGTGCCTGCAGAAGAGAAATGGTTTGCTATTGCCTGAGCGATAGGGTGCTCTGACCGTTTCTCCAAGGTGTATATAATGCTTGCGGCATCAGGGATTTCACGAAATATCCTGAGATTGGAAACGGCTGGTTTCCCGGCAGTGATTGTGCCGGTTTTATCAAAGACAACCGTATTGATCTTCGGGGTGATTTCAAGTGTTTCGGCATCTTTGATAAGTATGCCATATTCGGCACCTTTCCCGATCCCTACCATAATGGCTGTGGGAGTGGCAAGTCCTAAAGCACACGGACAAGCGATGACCAGTACCGTCACAGCCGCAAGTAGTCCGTGGATAAAACCGTCTGAATCATCCAGTAATATCCAAAGGATGAAGGTTGCCAAGGCAATCGCTATGATGACCGGGACAAATATTGCAGCAATTTTATTGACCAACTGTTGCACCGGGGCTTTGCTTCCTTGAGCATCCCTGACAAGCCGTATTATTTTTGCCAACAGAGTGTCTTCCCCCGTCCCGGTTGCTCTATATTGTAATGTGCCGTTACCGTTGATGGTTCCGGCATAAACTTTGGATTCCGCTTTTTTCTCTACAGGAAGAGGTTCGCCGCTCAACATTGATTCATCGATATAAGAGCATCCGTCTACCACCACTCCGTCGACAGGCAATCTTTCCCCGGGCCTTACCATGACAATGTCAGATGGTTTGATGAGATTGACAGGAATTTCTTTTTGAGTTCCGTCAGGAGCGATTATTATAGCTGTCTTCGGTTGCAGCCCCATAAGCTTTTTTATTGCGGAGGAGGTGCTGTCTTTTGCATTGCTTTCAAGAAGTCTGCCTAAAAGAATAAATGCCACTATTACAGCAGCTGCTTCAAAATAGACGTGCGGATGAATCCCTCTTGAGAGCCAGAAATCAGGGAAAAGCATATTTGCCACACTGAATACCCACGCGATTCCTGTGCTCAATGCTACAAGAGAGTCCATGTTTGCACTCTTATGTCGCAGCTGTTGCCATGCTCCGGAAAAGAACCTGCGTCCAAACCAGAAAACAACGGGAGTGGATAAGAGGAACATTATCAGATTGGCATAAGGCATGTTCATGAAAAACATACCGATTATCGCGACCGGAATAGAAAGCGCTATGGCAAGAATTGTGTGCCGATTAAGTTGCCGGTGCGTCTCTTCCTGTGCCTGCTCTATGGTTTCCGCGACAGAATCCGCGTCTTCTATTATC
>JAIDJJ010000241.1 GCA_029052265.1 Muribaculaceae bacterium | reverse complement strand
ACGTGATTAAGGTGGTTAAGGTGGGTAACGTGATTAAGGTGGTTAAGGTGGGTAAGGTGGGTAACGTGAGTATGGTGTGTGGGGTGTGTAAGGTGATTTTTAGATTGTTCCAGTAGAATTTTAATTGGACTTAACTTTATTTGTTATTTTTGATTCTGGCGTAGAGGGAGAGGGAATCGGGATTGTTGGCGATTTTATGTCGGATGTCCTGAAGGGCATCAAGTGTGGTGACGGGAAATGGCTGCAGACTCCGGTCAATGGCTATTGGATTGGTATAGTTATATATCCCTTGAGTGCCTGAACGGTAGATAAATGTAGGGATTTTATCATTGAATATCCATTTCTTTGGGGAAGTTGCCGATACCTCTGTTTCATCAGCCAATTGGTCAAGAATATAATCGGTCAGGCTTATATGAAACAAGATGGATGCATTTACTTCTATTGTACAGCCATTCTTAATGCGGATTGCAACTGTTGGATATTTCTCTTTTTCTACCAATCTACATGATTCACCGTCATAAATGTATGTACATAGCAGATGAAGAGAGTCCTTTTCGTTGTTATGTGGGATCATAGATTCTCCTATAGCTGAAATTAGAGAAGATTTTCTGTGCACTGTCCTTTTGCTATTCTCAAAGCACACTGACAAATGTCGGGAACTTCTGTCGGTTTAAAGCCGACGGTGGATTCGGAGAGGATGTTGAGATAGCTGCGGATGAAGGCGGCGTCGAAGGGTCGGCTTGCATCGAATATGCTTAATACAGTTTCATCATCTGTGTTGACATCTATTATCTTGGAGTTGGAGAAATCTGCATCGTCGAGGGTCAGTATGCGTATTATGTTGCCGTAAGTATAGTATTTGGTTTGCATACTAAAGATTGTCTTGTGTGATATATGTGGTTTCGCTCCAAGGAGCGAAAAACGGAACAAATCGGGCTGGGGACTGGCGCCCTGGCTTTTTTGGGGGGCTGGCGCCTGGTTTTTGGGGCTGCTTTCGCCGCTTTGGTTAGTTTGAGAGGGTTATGGCGAGGGAGGCTTTCTGGAAGCGGTTTGTCGCAGGGTGATTGTATAGAGCGGTGCGGATTTGGGT
>JAIDJJ010000240.1 GCA_029052265.1 Muribaculaceae bacterium | reverse complement strand
GCCTTGAGCCATGCTTCTTTATCTTTGTCCATTGACACGCCGATAATTGCAAATTTGTCGCCTGCATATTTACGGTTGAGTTCAACCACTGCAGGATTCTCTTTCCGACAGTCGCGGCACCACGATGCCCAGAAATCGATGAGAACATATTTGCCTCTGTAGTCTGAAAGACTAATGGAGTCGCCCTGAGGGGTTGCCAACGTGAAATCGGGTGCCATTTCTCCGGCTTGAGGAGCCTTGTTTTGGGCAAATACACCGGTTGCATTTGCTGCAAACAATAATAAAAGTGTAGTTAATGCGTAAATCTTTCTCATTTTTGGTCTTATTAATGTAATGAAACATATAATCTACAAAGGTATAAAATAGTAGCCATATTGCCACCTGAAAACATTGAAATTTTAGTATATGCTCTTTTTTCAACGGATATCCTTGAAAGAATCCCGCTTGTCGCCCCACACATTATATACGTGTCATATACGTGTTGAAATCTTTACGGGATAGTACCTTAATGGATGGAAATATTTGATGGCGATAATAATCCCTCGCGACTTACGATTTGCTTTGGATTCTAAATTTTTGTAATTTTGAATCTGAAGTCGTTCAGACTTTTTTCTTTTGAACATTTAAAACAAAGGACACAATGAATACTGGATTTAAAGAAGTAAATGAAAGTTACACTCTTCCTGAGGCAGTGAGGGAGGCGCAGAGATGTCTGCATTGTAAAGTGCCGGGATGCAGGAAGGGTTGTCCGATAAAGAATGATATTCCTGAATGGATTGAAGAGCTTGCCAAAGGAAATTTCGGGAATGCTATGAGAATTATCAATACCCGTAGTAATCTTCCGGCTGTATGTGGCAGGGTTTGGGCCCATGAGAGGCAATGTGAAGGTAACTGTGTTCTTTCTAAAAAAGGGGAGCATATAAATATAGGCAAGCTTGAACGTTTTGTTGCCGATTTTGATTCCGCTGCATCTCTTACACATGAAGCAATTCCTGAAAAGACGCGAGGCAGGGTGGCGGTGATAGGTAGCGGTCCGGCAGGATTGACAATAGCCGGCGATCTGGCAAGAAAAGGTTTTGGTGTAGATATTTTTGAGATGGAGCCTGAACCCGGAGGAGTGTTGATGTTCGGGATTCCGGAGTATAGGCTTCCCAAAGAGGTGGTGCGACGGGAGATTGAAAAGATAGGGCATCTCGGTGTGACATTTCATCTTAATACGACAATAGGGGAAAGCCTTACTATTGATGATTTGTTCGCGCAAGGATTTGATGCGATATTTATGGGCACGGGGACAGGTATTCCGAAACGGCTGGATATTCCTGGCGGGAATCATCCTGCGGTGAGACAGGCGATCCGTTTTCTGCGTAGGGTTTCCCTTTATGAAAACGGATATATGTCGAAAGATGAGGTGATTGTCGGAAACAATGACCGCGTGTTTGTCATTGGTTGCGGAAATACGGCTATGGACGCGGCGCGCACTGCGATAAGAATGGGGTCTAAGGAAGTGACGGTGGTCTATCATCGTTCCATCGACCATATGAAGGCGTTGAGATCAGAATATGATGATGCCGTGAAGGAAGGCGTGAAGTTTTTGTGGAACACATCTATCACAAACATAGAGGCGCTTGACGACACACATCTGAAAAGTCTTACATTGAATACTGACGGCGAGGAAAGGGTGGTTAATGCCGATCATGTGGTTATGGCAGTGGGGAGTGCCCCGGCGGGAAGGATAGTCTCAACCACAGAGGGGAT
>JAIDJJ010000024.1 GCA_029052265.1 Muribaculaceae bacterium | reverse complement strand
GTTATATTTTTTTGAAAATTGGAAAAAGTTTTCTAATTTTGGAATCTACAATCCTGTCATGATTAAGATAAATCAGGCAGGCTTCAAGAAATTGAAGTTATCCAAATATCCTTAATTGAATCTTTTCGTTTTCAATGATGAATCTTACTGCTGACAATTTCCCACATAACCACATTCATGAAGTGATCCATAAGCAAGAAAATCCACACATGATCCGCTTCCTGTTGATAATAATGGCGTTTTTATCCGTCGTTCCGGCTTTCGCCCTGGGGCAAAAAATGATACAGTCTTTTCCCGGGACCCCGCTTTCTACTGCAAAAGCTTGGGAAATTGCGACGTATGGGGCGGATTGGACCTTTTTTGCCACTCAGGATGGATTGTTGCAATATGATAATTCCACTGTCAGACTATTTTCATTAAACAACCGGTATTCATTGCGCAGCGTATTTATGGATACAAAGAAAGATCGGTTGTATGTAGGCGGAATAAACGAATTCGGATATTGGATCCCCGATCCTGAAAAGTCTTTGAAATACGTATGCCTGAGCGACAGTGTAGGGAATGACCGGCATATCGGTAATATCTGGGGTATTTACAGCTATGGCAATATGGTTGTGGCACAGGGAGACGTGAGTATCATAATGTATGATGAAGAATCCCGGTCTCATTCATTGGTAGAGACAGGATGCAAGCTTGACTGTTCAGAAATGGCGGATGGAGTGTTGTGGCTGGGCACAGACGACGGATTAAAATTCCTCATGGGTAAAAATGTGGTAGATGCCCATGGGGCAGAGGCGTTGAAAGGGGTGAGGATAAGGGCGATCCTTCCTTATGGGGGTGCCATTCTCGTGGTGACAGCCGACAGGGGGGTATACCGTTACGACGGCAATTTGCTGACCCGCCTTGATGCCGCATCAGGAGCTGCTTTGGGTTTAGGGGAGGTGTTCTGTGCGGATGTGGCGGGTAATACGCTTGCATTGGGCAGTATTGACAATGGTGTCGGGGTAATAGATCTCACCTCGGGGGTTACCAAATTATATAATGAATCTACCGGATTGCCGAATAATACTGTCCTCTCGATTAAATTCGACAACAGGGGGGATCTCTGGACAGGTCTGGATGTGGGCGTGGCAAGAATCATGCTGACAATGCCGGTTGAGACTTTTACAAACAATGCATTGCCTATCGGCTCCGGATATGTG
>JAIDJJ010000239.1 GCA_029052265.1 Muribaculaceae bacterium | reverse complement strand
TCTGCGGTCGTCTGAACGGATCAATGAAATCGCAGCGCGTGTAGCGCTTGCCGCCGACACTGTCATGAAACGGGAGTCTGCCAAACTTGAGTCGCTTGAAGGGATGGTGGGGGTGCTTAGTCCGGAGAATACTCTAAGGAGGGGATATTCAATCACCTCTGTCAACGGAAAGGCAGTCACGGACGCGTCCACTTTGCCGAAGGGTACGAAAATATCCACCCGTCTTCATATCGGAACAGTTGAATCAGAAATCATTTAATAAAATTATGAACGAACCTCTTTCTTATGGCAAGGCAATTGCCGAACTCGAATCTATAGTTGCGAAAATGCAGAGCGATGACTGCGACATCGACAGTCTGGCGGGTTATACCACCAGGGCACTTGAGCTGTTGAAATTCTGTAAGGAAAAATTGTTTACTACCGATCAGGAAGTAAAGAAATGTCTTGAAGCCCTGACCCCGTCGGTATAACCGAAAGGGCGTCCACACAGAAATAGTGTAGAAATAGTATAAATTTGATCCCACAAAACCGTACTGCAATTATCCGGTTCTGTGGGATCATAATTTTTTGTTCTATCCCCTAAAGAGAATATGGGGAGGCTGTTTCGCGTTTGGGTCGTTATTATTCCCTGTAATAGACTCTTTTGACTCGAGGAGAAACCGATGTGAGGATCTCGTATGGAATTGTGTCAAGTAGATCAGCGAGGCGTTGTACCGTGGCGTGAGGCCCGAAGATTTCAACTGCGTCCCCGACCTTACAGTCTATCCCGGTTACATCTATCATGCACGCGTCCATACAGATATTTCCGACAGTGGGAGCATCCATGCCATTTACTTTTACCGAAATGTTGCCCCTGCCGAAATGTCGGTTCATGCCGTCGGCATATCCTATAGGTATTGTGGCTATTTTAGATCTGCGGTGCAGTATGCCTTTTCTGCCGTAACCTACGGTCTCTTCTTTGTCCCATTCTCTGATGGCTATTATGACGGTGCGCAGAGTCGACACTACCGAGAGAGGTTTCTCTACATCTTCAGGTAGGGTGTTGGCTCCGTAAAGCCCAATTCCGAGACGCGCCATATCGTAATGGTATTCAGGGAAACGCAGGATCCCGGCACTGTTTAGGACATGACGTTTCACCGGATATGGTATTTTCCCGAGGATATAGTTGGTCATTTCGTCAAAACGCTGTAGTTGCAATAAAGTGTAGTCGTCCATATCCACGCAGTCAGAAGTGGCGAGGTGCGAGAAAACTGAAGACAGTTTTACCGCATTCTGACCTGATATAATGTGTATCGCCTTATCGAGTTCTTCCGGAATCAAGCCGGTGCGGTGCATGCCGGTGTCAAGTTTGAGATGAATCGGATATCTTTGCATGCCGTTTTTCCCTGCCTCTCTGACCACATCTTCAAGCATTTCCAGACTGTATATTTCCGGCTCAAGCTGATATGCGAACATAGAGCGGTAATTCAAGACTTTGGGATTCATCACCATTATCGGCATGGTGATTCCGCAGTCTATTATACAAATCTGACGCTTCATACGATCTTAC
>JAIDJJ010000238.1 GCA_029052265.1 Muribaculaceae bacterium | reverse complement strand
GGATACCCCATGGCGGGCCTTATTCCCCGATATTCCCCTCGCAATATATTCTTTACATCAACGGTCTCTTCCGGTGAATATCCCCACAGGTCTCTTCTCACCTTGCTGTGAAGCCATTCGCTTGACGCTTCGGCTATACGGTCGGCAAGCGACTGATACAGAAGGTTTGCATATGAATCGCCTGCATTTTTTAGGTTTTCAGCCTCTTTCCCGATATATTGTCCCGCCGTCACAACAAAGACGCCTGCAATATCTTTGGCAACTCCTTCCGGGGCTATGAAGTCGGCAAGGGAGAGAAAATCCGATCCAACACTCTGCTGACGGAGCAATGGGAAAACCACATCTCCCACTTTTATATTGTCTTCTTCCGATACCGCTTCATAAAATCCTACAGCGGCTTTCCCGTCGAATTTGCCGGAGCCGACAAGTCCGGAAAGCAATTCCCGTGCATCCCTGTAGAGCCGCCATGCCTCTCCCGCCTTATCTTCATCGCCCGGATTTATGCTGTTTTTCCATGCCGAGATACATCCGGGGCACCCGTCGTATGGAAACTTGTCAAGAAAATCGCCGGTAATACGCCATGCATGGAAAAACATCTTCCAATTTATGAATTTTTCTATCTCCGACAGATCAAGATCTATCAGAACCGGCTTCCCTGACGGTATGCGCGGCTCGGGCGCCACGTAGCCGCTCCAGTCAAGAAGCGGTTTGCGCTCCCTTGCCTCTTTTATAGATACCGTCCCCGATGATTTGGCATTGAATTTATCTCTCAGGGCATCATATTCTTTTCTCAGCTCTTTCAGAAACTCATCTCTGGTGGCGGGATTAAGAAGCCGTGATGCCACCACCGGATTCTGGGCGGCATCTGTCATATGCACCACCGGGGCATGATATACCGGAGATATTTTCAGGGCGGTATGCACCCTTGAAGTGGTGGCGCCTCCGACAAGCAACGGGATATCAAGTCCTGACGCTTCCATTGCTTTCGCCACATTTACCATCTCCGACAATGAAGGAGTGATCAGCCCGGAAAGGCACACAAGATCCGGTTTTTCCCTTATGGAGGTCTCCACTATGGTCTCGGCAGGCACCATCACACCAAGATCTATCACCTCGAAATTGTTGCAGGCAAGAACAATCGACACTATATTCTTTCCGATATCGTGAACATCGCCCTTCACCGTGGCAAACACCACTTTACCCGCTTTCTTACCTGCTGACCCGGCGGATGCCGCCTCCATGAGGGGCTTGAGATGATCTACAGCCATCTTCATCGTGCGCGCTGTCTTCACTACCTGGGGAAGAAACATTTTCCCTTCTCCGAAAAGCTCGCCTACACGGTTCATTCCGTCCATAAGCGGTCCTTCTATTATAGCGACAGCCGATTTATAGGCATCCACAGCTTCGTCAAGATCCTCTTTCAGAAATTCCGGATTCCCTTTTACTATTGCATTCCGGAGTCTTTCCCCTACAGGCACAGTGGTGTCGCGGTGTGGAGCCACTTTTGCAGACCCTCCCTGTTCCACATCGGCTGAGGCATACTCCGCCAGTTCATCGCAAGCCTCTGCCCTGCGCGCAAGTATCACATCTTCCAGCAGTGTCCGCAACTTCGGATCCACATCCTCATATGTCACGGAAGTGGCGGGATTTACGATACCCATGTCAAGTCCCGCCCTTATGGCATGATAAAGAAACACCGCATGCATCGCCTCGCGGAGAGCGTTTTTCCCCCTGAATGAAAAGGAAAGGTTGCTTACGCCGCCGCTTGTCCTCGTTCCCGGAAGGTTCTCCTTTATCCATCTCCCCGCCTCTATATAATCAAT
>JAIDJJ010000237.1 GCA_029052265.1 Muribaculaceae bacterium | reverse complement strand
AGGCTTAAAACAAGCCAAAAAGACTTCTAAAGATTTCTTAATGTTAAAAGTAAACATACTCTAAGAAACTGTTTAAAATTTATTTTGTCTTGTCATTGAGGTCTTTGTCATCATCTTTATGATATTTATTCAGTCATTATGGAACCCCATAACTCCATCATAAATATCAAAAATCTGCTCGACAAATCCTCTCAATTCCTTCGACAAATAAATTTAAACAGTTTCTTAGACTATAGTTTCAGGTATTTCTAAATTCTTTAGGCGACATTCCTACCTTTTTCTTGAAATATTTTCCAAAGAAAGATTGCGAAGGGAAATTCAACTCATCAGAAACTTGCTGAATGTTGAGATTTGTAGACTTTAGAAGCACTTTAGCTTCAAGAATAACATAACGCTCAATCCACTCTACTGCCGAGAAGCCAGTTTCATTTTTTATTATACGTGAAAGATGTTTTGGTGAGATTCCAAGTTGCTCGGCATAAAATTTAAGAAATCTTTCTTCTTTAAAATATTTTTGAACAAGAAAAATGAATTTACAAGTGGTCCGATTATTGCTATTTACAAATTCTTTGGACGGATAAGAATAGCATTTGTACGCAACTTCGTAAAAAAAAGATGACAATGCGAGCGCCATCGCCTGATAAGAAAATGGATTGTCCCTTTCTCTAAATATTGTTCCTATTCGTGAATACAAATTTTTATACCTGCCAAGCAAATCATGTGGAATGGGCACAACCTGTCTCCTTACAGCCGTGTGATAAAATTTGCAATCCTGTAATAATACAAAAAGGTTATCGCAGAATCGCTTTGACATTACAATAAATGACGAATCAAAATCTTCACTTACCGATTTAAGTTGCAAAATTTGCGACCGACGAATATTCACAACACATGGTGCAGATATATCATGCGTGATGAGATCTATATCGACTTGACATTCCCCCGATTTTAAGAAAATTGAAACATTTGATGTAAATTTTATAGGGTCGGCAAGCACTGGCAACATACCTTTGTCAAACTGTTCCAACACCCAGAAATCGGTTTCAAGAATATTTGTAACCTTTTCCGGCAGTTCCATATTATAATGTAATTCGTTTTTCATCATTGAATCAATTCTAAATTTTGCCATGTATATATCATCGTGAACCATAATAAGTACGATCTTTCAGATTCGTTTAGCACACTTCTCTGACCTCTTTGCTTTCCAAATACAATCGAAGAGTATAATTGTAGAATGGCGCATATATTAGCACCATTCTACTTTATCGCAAGTTTGTCCCACTTTATCAAGAGATCTTCCTAAATTTCATTCTACCCTATGCTGAGGAATATTCAGATGCCTGAGATAAAAACAGACCAAACGTTTCCAATTATAAAAATTTCTTAGACTCCAATAATTTAAGGAAATCCTTCGAGACTTTTTCATTCATAGCCTTAGGATACCTTATATCAGTAAAAACACTTGCCAAAGATTGCTTTCCATTATCTTTTACAAATTTCTTATTGGCATCACATTCCTCTTTATCTTTGAAAAGAGCCAACAATTCTTCATCCGAATCCTTCCGGTATTTCTCCAGATGTACCACTGCAGCTACGGGAAGTCGTTCCACCTGTTGATCGGTGCCAATCGGATAACCGACAGCAAGACTTGCTACCGGGACAACCAAATCAGGAAGCTCAAGAAGGGCGGAAATATCAGCTGCGTTATAATTGACCGTACCAAGATAACATGTTCCAAGTCCTTCCATTTCAGCAATAGTCACAATCTGTTGTGCAAAGATAACCGCATCAGTCAAAGCAGAAACAAATGAATGAAAATTATCATATCCGGGAACTGCATTGGAGAGTTCACACCATCTGGTAAACCGGTTAAAATCTGCACAAATAGTAAGTATCACATCACATCCCGTAGAAGCCGGCTGATTAAAATGCATGGCGGATAATTTTGTCTTCATTTCGTCATCCCTTGTTACAACTACAGAATACAACTGCATATTTCCACATGTCGGAGCACGCATGGCACGTTCAATAATATCAGTCAACTTTTCCATTTCAATATGACGTACTCCGAAATTTCTGACCGATACCCTATTCACAAAATAATCTTTTTCCATAACATTTTATATTTATTGCATTCGACAATTTGAAAAAATATTTGCATGCTACATATGAATTACCATAAGAATTTCACTGTTAGATACAAATACTTCATTTTAGGAAATTTTATCCGTGATACGGGTTATCAAATGTCTAATCCTATATTTCAATTGATAAAAAATAAATATCGCAGATAATTACATTTCCACTTGCAAATATACTCATTTTTTTGTTAAATTTGCAATCCTCATACTCTCCTTATAGAAATTCTCACACCTTTTTTCATAGGACCAATCAATTAACAAATGGCTGAACCTCAAATATTTTCTTATGATGAAGCTTTTAATGCTTCCCTTCAGTATTTTAACGGCGACCAACTTGCAGCTCGTGTGTGGGTCACTAAATATGCATTGAAGGATTCATTTGGAAACATTTACGAAAAAAGTCCTGACGATATGCACCACCGTATCGCCCGCTCTATTTCGCAAGTTGAAAACAAATACCCATGCCCCTTGAGCGAAGATGAAATTTTTGAACTTCTCAAAGATTTCAAATACATCGTCCCGCAAGGTAGCCCTATGGCTGGAATCGGCAACACTTATCAAGTCGGATCCTTGTCAAACTGTTTCGTTATAGGTCTTGACGGGAAACCTGATTCTTATGGTGGCATTGTAAAAATAGATGAAGAACAGGTTCAGCTTATGAAACGCAGAGGAGGTGTGGGACATGACCTGTCACATCTCCGGCCCAAAGGCACTCCAGTAAAGAATTCCGCTCTAACATCTACCGGGCTTGTGCCATTCATGGAACGATACAGCAACTCAACACGAGAAGTGGCTCAAGATGGACGTAGGGGGGCACTCATGCTCACTGTGTCTATAAAACATCCTGATTCGGAAGGGTTTATTGATGCCAAAATGACCCCCGGTAAAGTCACCGGTGCCAACGTATCGGTTAAAATTGACGATGATTTCATGCATGCTGTAGTAACCGGAACCCCTTATACTCAACAGTATCCTGTGAATGCAGAAAATCCGGATATAAAGCAAGAAATCGATGCGTCAAAATTGTGGAAAAAAATTATTCACGACGCATGGCAAAGCGCAGAACCCGGTGTGCTATTTTGGGACACGATACGAAAAGAAAGCCTTGCAGACTGCTATGCAGACAAAGGCTTTGAAACTGTGTCGACCAACCCTTGTGGGGAAATCCCATTATGTCCATATGATAGTTGCCGTCTGCTTGCAATTAATCTTTTTAGCTATGTGAAGAACCCTTTCACTCCCGAAGCAGAATTCGATTTCGATCTTTTCCGCAACCATGTGGGTAAAGCTCAACGCATCATGGACGATATCATCGATCTTGAAATGGATAAAATTGACCTGATAATTCAAAAGATCGGGACTGACCCTGAAACAGAGGAAGTGAAACAAACAGAACTCAACCTTTGGAAAAAAATCAAAGCAAAAACAGGAGCCGGACGACGCACCGGATGTGGCACCACTGCTGAAGGAGACATGTTGGCTGCATTAGGTCTGACATATGGCACTAAAGAAGCTACCGAATTTTCCACAAAGGTGCATAAGGAACTGGCTCTCGCCTATTTCAGAGCATCCGTTGATATGGCAGAACAGCGTGGTTCCTTTGAACTTTATGATCCGGAAAGAGAGAAGAACAATCCCTTTATTGCCAGGCTAAGAGAAGCAGATCCCGACCTGATTGACAAAATGGAAAAGGTTGGTCGCAGAAATATTTCTTGTCTGACAATTGCCCCTACCGGCACCACTTCTCTTATGACACAGACAACATCCGGAATCGAACCGGTATTTATGCCGATCTATAAACGTCGAAGAAAAGTCAATCCAAGCGATGAGAATGTACGCATTGATTTTGTTGACGAAGTAGGTGATTCTTTTGAAGAATATGTTGTATATCATCACAAGTTCCTTGAATGGATGAGGATTAATGGTATCGAAGCTAAATCAAATCTGACTTCGGAAGAACTTGATCAACTTGTAGCACGTTCACCCTATTATAGAGCCACTGCAAATGATGTGGACTGGATGGAAAAAGTCAGAATGCAAGGAGAAATCCAGAAATGGGTTGATCATTCAATAAGCGTTACTATAAATCTTCCTAACGAGGTAAGTGAAGAACTGGTTGGGAAACTGTATATGGAAGCCTGGCGTGCCGGTTGCAAAGGATGCACCGTATACCGTGATGGTTCTCGTAACAACGTGCTGGAAGCCCTTCCCAAAAAGAAAGATACCAAAAATGCTACAGAGGAAAACACTTTGGCGGCTTTGATACACCTGCCCGACCACACTGTAAAACGTCCTGCCGAACTGGAAGCAGATGTAGTGCGTTTCCAAAACAATAAAGAAAAATGGATAGCATTTGTTGGTCTAGTGGAAGGAAAACCATACGAAGTGTTTACCGGTCTTGCTGATGATGAAGATGGTATATTTTGCCCGAAGAGTGTTAGTCATGGTAAAATAATCAAGGCTGTCGATGAAAATGGCAAAAAAAGATATGATTTCCAATTCATCAATAAACGTGGATATAAAACCACAATAGAAGGACTCAGTGAAAAATTCAACCCTGAGTTCTGGAATTATGCGAAATTGATTTCAGGAGTACTGAGATATGGTATGCCCATTGACCAGGTTCTTAAACTTGTAGGCGGTCTTGATCTGGATTCAAACAGCATCAACACTTGGAAAAACGGAGTCGAGAGAGCCTTGAAAAAATACATGCCGAACGGCACTCAAGCAAAAGGTCATAAATGCCCCAATTGTGGAGAAGAATCATTGGTATATCAGGAAGGATGCCTGATCTGTACTAACTGTGGAAACTCCCGTTGTGGATAACATACATATACCAGGTGCTTCAAGACCCTTGTCTTGAAGCACCCTGCTAATTTATCGATTATTAACTTAACATGAAACCAATCTTTTTATTCTGATTCGTTTTAAAAAGATGGACTATGTTTGCAAACTAAATATTTTCTCACATGAAAATCTCTTTCAATCTAAACTACCACACACAATGGGGAGAAGCTCTCTATATCTGTGGTGATGTACCACCACTTGGCGGAGGTGATCCGACTAAAGCAGCCGAAATGAAGCTCACATCCCCCGGACAATGGATGGCAGAATTGGAGTTCACAGGCAATCCGGGTGACTTCAATTATTTCTTTATTGTCAAAGCCGAGAATAAAGAATGGCGGTTTGAATGGGGAAAGCCTCATCAGTTTATAGGAGGCGACAATATTGACCATGTACACGTGTTTGATTCATGGCAAGACATGCCACACGACAAGCCATATTATTCTTCGGCGTTTGTTGACGGAATTCTCATGCGTAGATTCCGTGACCAACCATTGCCTTCGCTTCCCGACATGTTGCAACTCAGAGTCACCGCACCAATGGTAGAACCTGACGAAGTGCTTGCCATTGCCGGAGAAGGCGACTTTCTTGGAAACTGGTTACCGGAAAAAGCCCTCCCGTTGAATGATGCCAATTATCCGGAATGGTCTATCAATCTTCCCATGTCTTGTATAAACGCACCATTTGAATATAAATTTATTATACTCAAAAAAGAGACTCGTGAGGTTGTTGCCTGGGAAACTGTAGACAACAGGATATGCGGATTTGTCAACCATGTCCCCGGCTCTCAGATTGTTGTAGACGGTTTGAAATTTGCAAATCCACGCAACAATTGGAAAGGCGCCGGAACAGCCATTCCTGTATTCTCTATACGTACAGAAGATGATTTTGGTGTCGGAGATTTCCATGATATCAAAAAAATGGTAGACTGGTGCGTAAGAACAGGACAAAAAGTTCTGCAAGTGCTGCCCATAAACGACACCACAAAAACAGGAACCTGGGTTGATTCATATCCATATAGTGCCAACTCAACCTTCGCCTTGCATCCGATGTACATCAGATTGAATGCCGTCGGGACTCTTGCTGACGAAGAACGTAGAGAACACTACAACCGAATCAGCAAGGAACTGAATGCATTGAAAGAAATTGACTACGAGTCTGTAAACAATTATAAAAACGAATATCTCAAAGAAATATTTGAACAAAAGGGTACCATTGATCTAAATTCTCCTCAGTTCTTAAACTTCTTTGAACACAATCAAGATTGGCTTCGACCATATGCTGCCTGGAGGGTGCTTTGCGATATAAATAATACTCCGGACAATAATCTATGGGGAGAATTTGCTGTATATGACACAGACAAAGTCAACTCATTGTGCAAGCTTCACGATAAAGAAATAAAATATCATTATTTCGTACAATATCATCTCGACAAGCAATTGCGGGAAGTGAGAGATTACGCTCACCTGCACGGAGTAGTCCTTAAAGGCGATATTCCTATAGGAATCGGACGATTTAGCGTTGACGCTTGGCAAAACCCTCGACTCTTTAACATGGATTGCCAAGCGGGAGCTCCACCTGACGACTTCTCTGTTCTTGGACAAAACTGGGGATTCCCGACGTATAATTGGGATGTTATGGCATCCGACGGTTTTAAATGGTGGAAAGACCGATTTGCAAAAATGGCAGAATATTTTGATGCATATAGAATCGACCATATTCTTGGATTTTTCCGCATCTGGCAGATTCCGATGGATTCCATACATGGACTGCTCGGATATTTCAATCCCGCCCTACCGTATACTCCTGAAGAATTAAGACATTCTTATGATTTCTGGATAAATCCGGAGATACAGACAAAGCCTCTTATCCTGGAATGGATGCTTACAGACTTCTTCGGTGAATATGTGAATGAAGTGAAACAGACTTATCTTGAAGCGCTCCCGGAAGGCAGATATATTCTTCGTCCGTTTGTAGACACCCAAAGAAAAGTTGCAGATTATTTCACTTCTGTCGAAAAAAATGACAAAAACACACAAATCTGCAATGCTCTGTTAGGTCTTATTGATAATGTTCTTTTTATAGAAGACCCTTATAAGAAAGGTCATTATATG
>JAIDJJ010000236.1 GCA_029052265.1 Muribaculaceae bacterium | reverse complement strand
GGTTTGAGATCGTATTTTTTCATTCTTTCCTCCACACTGAGCGGTTTGAGAAGATGATATATGCGGGAAAGTTCCTCAACGCTGAAAGAATTGTCTTCCTCATTTTTTGTTTTTGCAAGTTTATACAGCTTGTTGATGTTTCCGCCCGATCCGATTATTACAATGTCGTCATACCGTTCGGAAATTTTAGTCAGCTCCTCGTTAAGACGCGCCCATTCATCCTCCTTTACCTTTCCGGTAAGGATACGCACTGTCCCGATGTTGAAAGAAAGGGATTCCTGCAGTCTTCCGTCGGCGAGGAGATTTATTTCCGTACTGCCGCCGCCCACGTCGACATATAAATAATTCCCGTCGGGCGCACCGGAGTATTCGATATGATTGTAATATACAATTTTTGCTTCCTCCTCCCCGGCGATTATCTCAATTTTAATTCCGGTCTTGTCTTCAATCTCTTTTATCAGTTCCTTTCCGTTTCCTGCATCACGCATGGCGGAAGTCGCGCAAGCCCTGAGCTCATCCACGTCGTATATTTTTATAAGCTGGCGGTAATCTTTCATTAACCGGAGAAGGTTTTCCCCCTTTTTTTGAGATACCTTCCCTTTTGCAAACACATCGAAGCCAAGACGGAGAGGCACCCTGAGAAGCAGAAGTTTCTTAAGTTTGTCGTCGGTCTCGTTTTCCAGGCGTTTTATTAGCAGTCGCACCGCGTTAGATCCGATGTCGATGGCTGCATATGTTTTCTCTTTCATAACAGATTAAGTTTAACAGGGATTATATTTGAGATTCGGGAGAAGCTGCAGGTTCGGGCTCAATACGTACGGTGTCGTCGCTTTGATTTAAAATGTCTTTATTTATCTCAGCTTGATTCAAATTTTTGTATCTGATATAAAGTTCCTCCTGAGATCTGAAAGGAGCGGTCGAGCCGGTATCCTGGATAGTCAGAGTTCCTGATCCGTCGACCACCCTGGCTTTTACATTGTCTTTAAGGGCATATTCAATTGTATTGATAATGTCAGCCTTTATTTCAGGGTCAAGCACCGGAGTTATGACTTCAACCCGGTTGTCAAGGTTTCTTGGCATCCAGTCGGCAGATCCGATAAATACTTTGTCACGACCGTTGGCATGGAAATGAAATAGCCGGGCATGTTCAAGATAACGGTCGATTATACCTGACGCCTTAATGTTCTCGCTTGTCCCGTCCACGCCGGTCACGAGCGAACAGTTGCCTCTTACCGACAGTTTGATTTCGACCCCGGCTTTCGAGGCGGCATAGAGACGTTCCACCATTTCTTCATCCGTGATATGGTTTATCTTGATATGGATAAATGCCGGGAGTCCCTTCTTCGCGTTTTCAATTTCGGAATCAATGAGATCATTAAACTTGTCGCGCATATGGTTCGGGGAAACAAGAAGATGCTTGTAGGAGACCGGGTGATAAGGGCGTTTTATAAAATTGAAAACAGCCGCCACGTCCTTTGTGATGGCGGGATTGCCGGTCATCAGGAAATAGTCT
Source organism: Muribaculaceae bacterium (assembly GCA_029052265.1). Taxonomy (GTDB): domain Bacteria; phylum Bacteroidota; class Bacteroidia; order Bacteroidales; family Muribaculaceae; genus Lepagella. Next base: position 924 of record JAIDJJ010000236.1, on the reverse strand, counting down.
GTGTAGACTTTGGCGTTCCCCTCATGAAAATTGCCCGTCCCGACAACTGCGATGTCTTTACCGGCTTTGGTGCCTATCAGAATAAGTTTGGAATGCACTTTGAGTCCTTCCACGCCAAATACGACATTAATGCCGGCATCCTGCATTTTTTTTGCCCAATGGATATTGCTTGATTCATCAAATCTGGCGAGAAGCTCCACAACTGCGGTGACTTTTTTGCCGTTACGGGCTGCAGATATGAGCGCTTCGATTATTTTTGAATTTTTAGCCACACGATATAGAGTGATCTTTATGCTTTTCACTTTTTTTGAAACGGCGGCTTCCTGCAGGAGTCTTACCACATAGTCAAAAGTGTGATAGGGGACATGCACGAACCTGTCTTTTTCGGCAACGGTCTGAAGCAGACTTTCAGATCTCTTCAGTTCGGGTTTTACCACCGGTCGCCACGCGGGATATTTCAGGTCGTCGTTTCCTGTAGTCGGAAAAGACATGAAATCTTTGTGATTGTGGTATCTTCCGGAACCCTTTATTGTGTCGAGCTTGTCAAGCTTAAGTTTTTTGATAAGGGAAACAAGCATATTATGCGGCATCTCACGGTCATAAATCACTCTGAGCGTGGCCCCCTTTTTTCTGCTTTTTACAGCCTTCGCTATTTTTTCGAGCGGACCGACATGAAGATCATTGTCAAATTCCATTTCCGCATCTTTAGTAAATTTGAAAGAATATGCATTGTGGGCTGTATATCCCATTCCGGGAAATATATGGGGGAGTGACAGGCGTACCACATCGTCAAGATACATCACGCATGTTTTATTGTCGTCTGAAGGTAACGTTATGAAGCGGCCGCATGTGTCAACGGGCAGTTTTATCACTGCATAGTCAGTTTTCTTTGACGGTCCGGTAAGCTCACCCGCAAGATATATC
>JAIDJJ010000235.1 GCA_029052265.1 Muribaculaceae bacterium | reverse complement strand
GAGGTAAAGTGACCAGGAATCCGGCGAAATAATAAAACTTTTTATTAACTACAATATTAACCAATATGCCAAGCGGAAAGAAAAGAAAAGGCCACAAGATGGCTACCCACAAACGCAAAAAAAGACTGAGAAAGAATCGTCATAAGAAGAAATAAGCCGACTTCGTGTCAGGTATTGTTTCCGAATAAAGAACGATTCTACAGTCTTAGAACAAACCTATGGGTGAAGGATCCTTCACCCATAATCAGTTTGTTCTTTTTTTATTTTTTACGTCTTCCGGTATTGCGGATATTGCGGAGGAAGGCGGAATATGATTTTTACAGATGAAAAGCGAATTAGTAGTAGACGTACAACAGAAAGAGATCTCGATCGCGCTGCTTGAGGACTCTCGTCTTGTCTCACTTCAGAAAGAGAGCCGCAACATCGCATATGCGGTGGGCGATCTTTATCTTGCGAAAGTGAAGAAGATCATGCCGGGACTCAATGCCGCGTTTCTTGATGTGGGCTATGAAAAAGATGCTTTTCTTCATTATCTTGACCTCGGACCGCAGTTCAGTTCATACTCCAAGTTCCTCCAGGAGGCAATGGCTGACAAGAAAAAGGTCCCCAATATTTCAAAATTCAAATTCGAGCCCGACATACCGAAGCAGGGTACGATACAGAATGTGCTCCAGCCCGGACAGCATCTATTGGTGCAGATCGCGAAAGAGCCAATTTCTTCAAAGGGTCCGCGCCTCACTACAGAGGTGTCTTTCACAGGACGTTTTATGGTGCTTATGCCTTTTGGAGATAAAATTTCGATCTCACAGAAAATCAAATCAACAGAGGAGAAAATACGTCTGCGTCAGCTTATCGGCAGCATAAAGCCCAAAGGGTTCAGCGTGATTGTGCGCACATCTGCAGAAAACAAGCGGGTGGCTGAACTCAACAACGAGATGAAAACTCTTGTGAAATGCTGGGAAGAGTCTATCGCCAAGATGCAGCGCAGTCAGCCTCCGATGCTAATATATGAGGAAGACTCCAGGGCTGTGAGTGTGATCAGAGACATCTTCAGTCCGAATTTTGAGAATATTTATGTCAACGAGGAGGAGACTTTCTCCCAGATTCTTAACTATGTGGCGCTTATTGCCCCGGATAATAAGGATATTGTAAAATTTTACAACAAGGATGTCCCTATTTTTGATAATTTCAATATCACGCGGCAAGTAAAGAGCTCATTCGGCAAGACTGTCTCTTTCAAAAGTGGCGCCTATATCATTATCGAGCATACAGAAGCGTTGCATGTGATAGATGTCAATTCGGGCAACCGCAGTAAGGCGAGTCCGGATCAGGAATCTAACGCGCTCGACGTGAATTTGAAGGCGGCAGATGAAATAGCCCGCCAGCTTCGTCTGCGCGACATGGGCGGAATCATTGTCATAGACTTTATCGACATGAACAAGCCGGAGCATCGCCAGGCGCTGTTCGACCATATGAAAGAGGTCATGGCAAACGACCGTGCCCGCCACAATATTCTCCCGTTGAGCAAATTCGGACTTATGCAGATCACGCGTCAGCGCGTGCGCCCCGCACTTGATATCACTACCAGCGAGACCTGTCCCTCTTGTTTTGGAAAAGGGGAGATACAGCCTTCGCTGTTGTTTACCGACAAACTGGGCGAGAAATTAGATTATCTTGTGAATAATCTGAAGGTCAAGAAGTTCACTATGTATGTGCATCCATATGTGGATGCCTACATCAAGAAAGGAATGTTTTCACTTTATGGCAAATGGCGCCGGCGTTATGGCAGAGGGTTTAAGATCCTCTCAGACGAGTCGCTCGCTTATTTGCAATATAAGGTATTCGATGATCATAAGAAAGAAATCGATGTAAAGGAGGAGAGCGATTTCAACAGCAACCAATCGAAAACACATGCCCGTCAGAAGAACGGCGTAAATGAAGAAAAGGATTAAGGGTATATAATACTCAAGTCAGCCCAAGGCTGTGGCGGCAATCCCCGCCGGAATAAATTAAAAAATCAGGGATGCTTCTTGCATCCCTGATTTTTTAATTTTATTTACCGGCAGACTTTCCAATTTTCAAGGGTGCGGGATTCAGTGGAGAAGTTCGCACCTATTTTTATTATTTCCCTTTTATCTATAGAAAATGGCATACTGTATTGAATATCTTCAATTTGGGCAATTGCAATATCCGGATTGGAATTTACTTTTATCTCTATAATGTAAATAAATGAATTGGTCTTAATCAACACATCTATACGTCCTTTGGAAGTATGGTATTCTACGTTGACATGTAGCCCGATAAGCGTGAACAACAGATAGAGAGTATTTTGGAAATTTATTTCCTTTTCCATTTGCATTTCATAAGGAATTGCAGTAAAAAGTGTCTGTATCCTTATCATGAATGCTTCAGCGTTCCCGCTCTTTATTTCTTTGATAAAATGTCGGATAGAGAATTGTGTGCTGTCTTTATCAAGACCCGTGTAATGAGGTACCAAAGATGATATGAAACCATCTTTAACTTCTCTGTTGGGATATCCGAGGGTATAGATATTGTATTCAGGATCATACCCTTTTATCGACAGATAGCCGCTTTGGTATAACACTGGAATTGGATCATTGGCTGCAGCATCAACACCGTACATGCGGCTTCCTTCACATTCAGTTCCGTCTACTTTTGAAAGTTCATATCGACGGTTCTGCATCAAATTTATTAGAAAGGTCGGTGTTCCTGTATGGAACCAGAATGGCTCAATTTTCTTTTTGTCAAAGCAACATAAGATGCTGTGCGGATTATAAATGTCCGCACAATTCTCAGAAAAACGGTATCCGTCATAGTTCTCTTTCAGTATTTGGAATGTTTCTTTGCATGTGATTCCTTTGACTTGAGCCAACTGGCCGATGCTTACTTTAAAGTTTTCAGCAAGTTCCTTCTCTGTTATCCCGCATATTGAAGCGTATCTGTCATCAAGTGAAATGTCTAAGAGGTTATTAAGCCCGGAGAAAATATTCAAATGTGCAAATTTTGTAACCCCTGTCAACAAACAGAATTTTAGATGTTCATCGGTAGATTTCAATACAGAGTAGAAACCTCTCAGCTTGTCTCGGTGTAACCCGGAGATGGAATCGTCATGTATTGTGTCAAGAATTGGTTTGTCGTATTCATCAATTAATACCACCACTTGTTTACCGGTGAATTTATGTGCTGATTTAATTAAAGTGTAAAATCTGCCTGCCAATGTGGAAGCAGTTTCAACTACGTTATACTGCTTTTCGTATTCTTTCAGCAACAGATCAATGCGAGCGTCCAAAGAGGAAGAATCGATATAGGATTCTGCATTAAGGTCAAGATGGATAACAGGATATGAATCCCAATCTAAATCGTGATATGTTGAAATATCCAGTCCTTCAAACAAATCTCGTTTCCCTTGAAAGAAAGCCTTGATTGTTGACAGTAATAAGCTTTTGCCGAAGCGGCGTGGTCTGCCTAAGAAATAGTACTTGGTTCGGCGGATTAGTTCATAAATAAAACCGGTCTTATCGACATACACATATCCACCTTTTCGAATTTCTTCGAAATTTTGAACTCCTATGGGATATCTTGGATCTGACATTTTATTTTGATACATATATTTATGCAAATATAAAGATTAATCTTTATATTTGCAATTTATGAGAGTTTTATAAAAAAAATATTTTCCGATGCGATGATTGGGGAGAAAATAAAAAAAGACCGATTCACATCGGTCTTTTTTCATAATACTTTTAACTAACCTAACATCATGAAACGATTTTCTGATATTATGACAATCGGATGGTACATATGGTTCAATTGAAATGAAATTTTTTAATCAATTTTAAGTTTGTGTGTTAAAGGCGTGTTAAAAATGTTGTCGCAGTGGTCGGAGATTCCATTACACAATTTTTCAGAATATCAAAAGCTGCATCGTCCTTATAATTTAAAAATAACCTCATTCAATCTTTCTAATCCCCGGGTTGTCCTTCCGGGGATTTTATCTCTTCCCTCCGCTTAGACTGGAAAAGAGGGAGTATAATCGTATACTAACGTTCCATCCTATAATTTAGGTTGTCTGAAACCTCCAAAACATGGAAATGTCTGTAACGACTTCCATCATAATAGCAGATTGCCTGTTATTATAGGATCATTCAAGGCTGCTGTGACAAGATTGGCAAATAATCAAATGAAGCGATCATCCGGTGGACGCGATGTATCGCGTCCCTACTGGCATCCACGATATCATGAACATATCACGATATCATGAACATATTATCATGAACCAATGGGCTTTCGAAAATATCATGAAGTATGTTGACACTAATGTAGAACGGTGGCATTCCGATTGCTTTAATAGCTAACCAATTGCTTAGGGTAATAAATAAAAAAAGACCGATTCACATCGGCCTTTTTCGATTTCCATAATACTTTTAACTAACCTAACATCATGAAACGATTTCAATAATAAGACGTATAAAAATGCCTTTTAGTTCAATTCCAGGGGTATATTTAATCTGATTTAACAAAATGTCCTTTTTAAGTTAAAAATGTTAACGAATTTGCACGATATAATGACCTGGAAGTTGAATTTATGATGCAATATCCATTTATCAGGAGAGGAGATCAGCCACAATAAAGGTAGACCCTCCGACAAAAACGATGTCTTCTGCCGAAGCCGAAGCTAATGCAGACGAATATGCCGCCTTTACATCCGGATAGCACTTCCCGTCGAGACCGGCTTCATTAAACCGTTCCTTTAATTGTTCAACCGGGAGAGCTCGCGGAATTTTGGCATTCGTAAGGAAATACTCTGCATCGGCAGGGAGCAGTTTCAAAATTTTATCGATGGCTTTGTCTGCCACAAAACCGATCACGATTTTCAGCTTGCCGTTATGCCGGTCTTGCATGAGCCGATGCAATTGAGCCATGTTGTAGGTTATTCCGGCGATATTGTGACCGGTGTCTGCTATCACAAGAGGGCGGTTCTGAAGGATTGTCCAACGACCTTTTAATCCCGTCAGTGTGTCGACATTTGCAAGACCTTTCACTACATTTTCATCAGAAATACCGATCCCGGCACCACGCATCGCGTCGATAGCATGTAGAACTGTATTGATATTCTTTTTCTGATAATCACCGGATAAGGGAATAATTACAGTCCCCTCATTACAAGTGCATTCCCACCCCCCTTGTTGAGAAGGTGTTATGGATTTTATCCGGCTCTCATCTTCGCAGAAACAGATAGGTGCGTTAACTTCTTCAGCTTTTCCGGCGAATACATCCCTTATCTCTCCTTCCGCTTCACCAATCACGACAGGTATTCCGGTTTTAATGATGCCTGCTTTTTCTGCCGCTATTTTAGGAAGAGTGTCGCCAAGAAACTGGGTATGATCGTTAGAGATATTGGTGATAACACATACTTCGGGAGTGATGATATTTGTGGAGTCGAGACGTCCTCCCATTCCTACCTCGATAATGGCGTAATCCACGTTCTCTTCCGCAAACCAGTTGAAAGCCATCATCATTGTCAGTTCAAAGAAAGAGGGGTGACCGTCATAGTTACAATTTTTCCATTTCTCAACAAATTCAATCACCTTCTCCTGAGGTATCATTTCCCCGTTAATCCTCATCCTTTCCCTGAAATCTACAAGGTGAGGGGAGGTGTAGAGTCCGGTTTTATATCCTTGCGATTGTAGCACTGCTGCAAGCATATGGGAAGAGCTCCCTTTGCCATTGGTGCCTCCCACATGGATTGACTTGAATTTCCGGTGGGGATGTCCGAAAAATTTGTCTATCGCGAGACTTGTGTCGAGTCCCGGTTTATAAGCGGCGGCCCCTATGCGGGAAAACATCGGAAGCTGGCTGAAAAGAAAGGAGAGAGCCTCTTCATATTTGGTATTGTTGTTCATCTTTTTTGAGTTGTGAATTGTGGGTTTTGAGTTGTGAGAGATCAGTCTTGAGTTGTAGTGGGTTAGAGTCCGTATATAAGGAAGCCCGCCAATCCTGCCAGTATTATGATTAGGATTGGATGAATGTTTATGGTCTTGTCTTTTAGCTTTATGGGGAAATATACAAGGACAAACGCAATAGCGCAGATCGCAATATTTACCCATAACTGCCAACTTATGCCGTTGGGATTGAAGTTTGCAGCATTCATAAGCATTATCGCGGCAGAGGCAATCAATCCGACCACAACCGGTTTTAATCCGGAGAAGATTGCCTTTATCACCCCGCTTTCGCTATGTCGCCTGATGAAGTGCGAGCTGTATAAAACTAAAAGGAAACTTGGCACCACCACGGCGAGAGTTGCGAGACACGACCCTAAGAGTCCCCATCCGATTCCCGAAAGTTCGGGATAGACACTTCCCGGCGCCACAAAACCGATATATGTCGCAGAATTGATGCCTATCGGTCCCGGTGTCATCTGCGAGATGGCAACAATGTCGGTAAACATGGTCTCAGAAATCCATCCCGGCTCCACGACAGCCTTTTCAACAAGCGACAGCATAGCGTAGCCGCCCCCGAATCCGAAGATTCCGATCTTTATATATGCCCAGATTAATTGCCAGTATATTGTCATTACGTACCTGATAATAATTTGAATATTCAATATTTGACATCCTGTCTATGACAGATGCTCCGTTTACGAAATTTTCCTTTGCGGGAGCCACCAGAATAAGAACCCGCCTAAAGCCCCGAGTATAATATAGAGGATCGGGTTTGATATGAATCCTTGGTCAATGGAAATCATCAGAGCCACTACCAGAGGGATCCATACGGTTTTCCATTGAAGTTTAGCCGCCTTTGCCGATGTCAGGACCGGAGCTATGATCAAAGCGACCACTGCAGGTCTGATTCCCATAAATATGGATGAAATGACCTTGTTGTTTTTTATTGTTTCAGGGGTGAGAAATATTGCTATAAACAATATGATGAGAAAAGAGGGGAGGATGGTCCCTGCGGCTGCCGCGACACTTCCCTTTCCCCCTTTGATTTTGTCGCCTACGGCAGTGGCTATGTTCACTGCAAGTATGCCGGGCAGGGATTGGGCGATAGCAAGAAGCTCAAGACAATCGTCACGCTCTATCCAAGGA
>JAIDJJ010000234.1 GCA_029052265.1 Muribaculaceae bacterium | reverse complement strand
TATTTTTTCTGCATGTTTATGGCTATTTTCTCATTGACTACAGCAAGTGGGATTTTTCCTGAGGCAACCATCATGCAAAGATATTCTTCCGAGAGATCTGGCTCAGTCCTTATGTAGATTGAATCTCCGATTTCGTGCGAAAGATTTGTAATCCTTGCAGCAGCAGGAGAATCCTGCGGGATATAGACTGTCTTTTTTGCAAGATCAAGGGCAGATTTTATGGCGGTATTTCCAGCTGAATCTGTAAGTTGGATAAGAACCAACCTGTCAAGGAAAACACTTTTTGAGGTCAGAAAACGTTGTTTCACAGAATTGTCGGCAGGCAGGGACGCCAAAATGTCGTAGGTGCCTGCTTCAAGCCTTGACAACGCGTCATGAAGTTTAACCACCGGCCAAAACTTGACAGGAGTCTGAGTCTCCTTTTCAAAAATACGCAGCATGTCGAAGTTTATGCCACCAAGAGTATCTTCATAAAGATAATAGCTTGTCGGACCGTACAGGATGGCGACATCAATAGTGTCGCCGGTAGAATCTCCTTGTATGATGTCCGGAAGCAGAGAAGAAGATGTGCACCGTTTTGTGAGCGACATCGCTACGAAAACAGCTATCAGAAGGACAATATATATGGCTGCCTGTCCGTATTTGGGGCGGATTGGTGTCATATGTCTTTTTTATCAGTTAGCGAAATCTATTGAAAGTCCCATTTCTATTCGTCTCGGGTTCATAGGGTAGTGAGGGAGGAGAAAACTGTCTTTTGAGAACCATCCCTGGTTTACATGGCTCCACATGACATAGAACCGGGTTTTATATAATCTGGCAGTTACATATGCATTGCAGAAAGGGTAGTTGCCCACTTTGACTTTCTCATTACCTTGGACATGAAAACTCATTGTGGCGGGCTGATAGTTTAACGCGTTGTAGCTGGTATAATAGTCACAATCCACACCTATCTGCAGTTTTAGCACCTTGAAGGCAATAAAATCCAGAAACAGGTTGCTGTATACGGTGAACTGGGGGAGGGGCAATACATTCTCATTTGAACTTTTCTGATAATAAAGAGTATTGTTCCAATTCAGAATACCAACTTTGAATTTTTGGTCAAGACATGCTGAAAATACCTGGACGTTTCCCCCATCCTGTTGGGGAAGTGATTCGGAATTAAAGAAAACATAATTCTGTATATTCTCCACGCCCGCGCTAAGAGTCGTTTTGGTCCACGGTATCAACAGTTCTCCGGCTATCTTATATCTCCTTGTCTTGCCGAAATCATTTTGCCAAACAAAGTTATTGGAAATATAATTCTGAAGAAGATAGGGTTGTGCCTGATTTCGAAACTCCGCATTTGCGGAAATCCTTACAGAATCTCCAAACAGTTTGAACTTTGTCGAGAGCTGTCCGTCGAGTTCAAGGTCTCCTACCACATCTCCTACCAGACCGAAGCGGATATTGGCTGCGTATCTCAGCAATGTTCCCTTATCCTTTTGCAAGCGTCCTCCCACCCATAGAAGATTTCTGGTGGATGGGGCAGGCACATAGAAGGTGGATGGGGAGGGGGTAAGCTGCT
>JAIDJJ010000233.1 GCA_029052265.1 Muribaculaceae bacterium | reverse complement strand
GACTGAATAAATATCATAAAGATGATGACAAAGACCTCAATGACAAGACAAAATAAATTTTAAACAGTTTCTAAGAATGATGAAAAAGCAATGAGGCGTCTCAGTTAAGAAAGTGACGCCTCATTGCTTTTTATTCATTACAAAATGTCTAAAAAAATAAAGGGTGATAACCTCCACGGTCGCACCCTTTGATAAGTTTCTACAGGTAAAAAATCTTAAGGTAAAAAAGATTGTTTTTAGGTTCGGTGCAAAGTTATCACTTTATTGTGGACTGACCAAATCTTTTTTGCCAAAATGTAAGAAACATGTTGTAGAACATATTAATTTACCCCCCATTTTAACAATTTTAAGCCATTTTCATCCAAAACCGCATAGCTAAATGTCCTTATCCATTCCCCCAGAACAATCATTTCGCAACCGGCGGCTACATTTTCCCGGCTTAGAACGTGGACATGCCCGAACATATAAAAATCCACTTCCGGATTATTTGCGTGATACTCCTTTACAAACTCGCGCAACCCATCAAGCACCCGCGCATCGGGCACTCCCCTCTCCTCTCCGGTTTTGCGGCTATGACGGCTCCAGCCATACGCAAACGGGACAGTCCATCTGGGATGTATCGCGCTGAACAGCTTCTGGCATACCCTGTTCCTGAATATTCCCCTTATAAATCTGAAGGAGGCTGGCAGATTCCCTATCCCGTCACCATGGGTCATATAGACCTTTTTTCCGTGGATAAGCTCCGTGATAGACCCATCTACTACCCTTATACCCAACTCTTTGGGAAGATAATCAAAAATCCAGATATCGTGATTGCCTATCAGCCATGTGATTTTTATACCGGAATCCGACAGTTCGGCAAGCTTTCCGAAAAAACGCACAAAACCTCGTGGCACCACATAACGATATTCATACCAGTAGTCAAGCACGTCTCCTAATAAATATATGGCATCCGCATCATCTTTTATCGAATCAAGAAATGCCACCACCCTCTTTTCCGCTTCACGCGAATCAGGAAAATATGGGGCGCCCAAATGGAGATCGCTTAAAAAATATGTCTTCATTTCTCCTGAGGTCACATAAACCCGAGTTCGAGCTTTGCTTCTTCACTCATCATGTCCTGACTCCATACCGGCTCAAACACAAGACGCAGATCCACTTTTTCAGGACCCTCGACACTCACAAGCTTTTGTCTGACATCTTCCATTATGAAATCTGCCGCAGGACACCCCGGTGCCGTCAGGGTCATCTCTACATGAAGCGTTTTGCTTTCAGGATCATAATCTATCTTATAGATAAGTCCAAGATCGTAGACATTGACAGGGATCTCGGGATCATACACGGTGCGTAGAAGCTCGATGGAGCGTTCCGTAACACGCATTACCTCATCTGCATCACTCTCCACTTTATCTATCGACAGAGGCTGAGACTGCGTGGTTGTCTTACTCTCTTTTCCCGAAGCATTATTCTGCTCTATGTCTTTGCTACCTTCAATTGCTGTTTGGTTATTCTCTTCCATTACGGTCTGATTTAGATTTTCACGGAGGTGAAAATATCATCACCCTCCTATCATCATGCAAAGTTAAACAAAAACGACGTCTGAAATCCCCTTGTCGGCAACATTTTTCATCTATTTAAAAGTTTTTATTAACTTTGCACCTGATTGGGATGCCGTTTTATATCCCGGCAACGGTGATTTACAGCTTTTCATATCAACATAATCAATTAATCATAACTAAACGTATGAAATCTTACAAGAAAGTTCTTATCGTGTTTCTGCTTGCCGTTTTCGGCATGGGCGCTGCCCAGGCACAGTTCCGTTTCGGTGTGAAAGCAGGCCTTAACCTCAACAGCCTGCATCTTTCAAATCTTCAGAACAATTTCAACGATGACAACCAATGTGGCTACACTCTCGGTGTCATGACAGAATTCCAGGTTCCGCTTATCGGACTTTGCTTCGATCTCTCTGCAATGTATACCCGCATGGGCTCAGAGCTTGAAGGCACCGAAAACGGGGAATCTCCCGCATACAACAAAAACTTCCTCGAAATACCTTTGAACCTAAAATACAAATTCGGATTGCCGGTAGTTGGATCAATCATCTCTCCATACCTCTTCACAGGTCCGTCGTTTGCTTTCAAGCTGGATAAAAACTCTGTCGACGCGCTAAAGACAAAGACCTGCCAGGTGGCATGGAACATCGGTGTCGGCGTAGAGTTGATCCGTCATCTTCAGATATCCGGCGCTTACGGCTTCGGTATCAACAACATCGCCGACCATTGGGGTATCGATGCTACCGATGTGAAAGTCAAAAACAACTATTGGACTGTCACAGCAGCCTGGCTGTTCTGACACCAAATTCATACGCAACATAACTGATTCAAAATGTTTAAGAAATTTATCATTCTGGCAGCGGTGATCGTCTCTGCGATTTCAGCATCCGCTGAATTTCGCTGGGGCCCTACAGCTGGCGTGAATTTCTCTACCTTCCACTGGAAACAAAATCTCGCAAAGACGTCGGTGCTATGTGGCGGACAGGCGGGTGTGATGGGAGAGATCATGATTCCGGGCATCGGCTTCGGTATCGACCTCGGTCTGAAATATAATCTCCATGGGGCACACGTAAATTTCGGAGACCATAAGATCTGGGCTTCCGACGGGATTAAAAATCAGGATGTTTGGCTCCACACACTTGAAATACCTCTGAATCTGCGCTTCAAATGGACAAGGATGAACGGGTTTGAACGCGTGCTCGCCCCATTCGTCTTCGGAGGTCCTGTTTTCAATTTCACCGTAGCCACCAACGAGGCTCCCGCCATTAATCATCCCGCAGGTTATGTCGCAATGCAGTGCGGTGCCGGTGTCGAGCTTTTTGAGCATTGGCAAGTCTCAGGCGGATACTCGTGGGGAATCAGTTATCAGGTGCGTACAATAAAGCTTGACAACTATTCCGCACAATACCGCGGTGGTTTTATCAACGTGGCTTATCTATTCTGATCAATCCCTTGTTTGCCGAAGTCATACTCCCCCTTCCCCTTTATTCCACCTTCACATATGCCATCCCTGATGAAATGGCTGCGGAGGTTCAGGTCGGGTCGCGTGTGCTCGTACAATTCGGTAAAAAGAAATACTACACTGCCATAGTGGAGTGCCTTCACTCGAACGAACCGAAAGGTTATGACGTGAAACCACTGATGGCGGTACTTGATTCTTCTCCTGTAGTCCGCTATCCCCAGCTGAAACTCTGGCATTGGATAGCGGACTACTATCTTTGTACCCCGGGCGATGTATTCAAAGCTGCCGTACCGACCGGTCTGAAACCTGAAAGCGAGACTTTCCTCTCCCTGAATCCCGACTATGAACCGGATGAAACCAATCCGTTTAAAATGTCGGAACGTCAGGCTGTGATTATTCAGCATCTTCAGGATAAGAAAAGGATGAAAATCTCCGAAATTGAAGGAGAAACCGGTTATAAGAATGTCGCGTCTCTCATCAACCGGCTTATGGAAGCAGGCATTGTGGAGATCGACGAGAAGGTGGTGGAAAGGTATCGTGCCAAAAAGACCACATATATGCGCCTTGCATTCGAACGTGGCGACTCCGACAGGCTCCATGAATGTTTTGGACTTGTCTCAAGATCACGCCAACAGGAAAAAGCATTGATCGCCTATCTTGACCTTTCCGGATGGTTGTCGCCCACAGGAGATTTAAAAGATGTGGAGCGCGACAAACTGCTTGAAGTTTCCGGTGTCTCCCCTGCTGTCTTGCGTGCCCTCGTCGAAAAGGGGATAATGCAGGTTATCAAGAAAAGCGTAAACAGATTCGGTGCCAACTCAAACGACAAGCCTATAGAACTGTCTCCTCTTTCTGAATCACAATCAAAAGCGCTCAGCGAAATAACTGAAGGGTTCAAAAACTATCAGGTGCAGCTTCTCCATGGTGTCACCGGATCAGGGAAGACAGAAGTCTACACACACCTGATCACCAAGACTCTTGACCAAGGGAATCAGGTACTTTTCCTTGTCCCGGAAATATCTCTGACCACTCAATTGTCTGACCGTCTGCGGAAAGTGTTCGGCAAGCGGCTGCTCGTCTACCATTCGAAATTCTCCGATTCAGAACGGGTGGATATCTGGAGACGACTTCTGACCACAAACGAACCGCTCGTAGTGTTGGGGGTACGGTCGTCAATATTCCTGCCGTTTGCCCGACTTGGTCTGATAATAGTGGATGAAGAACATGAGGCTTCTTTCAAACAATATGATCCGGCTCCGCGGTATAATGCCCGCGACGCGGCTTTGGTGCTTGCCGGAATGCATGGGGCAAAATCTTTGTTAGGGTCTGCGACACCGTCAGTAGAAACCTACTTCAAGGCTACAAACGGTAAATATGGACTTGTGACATTATCCGAACGTTTCGATGGTGCCACCCTTCCGGATGTGGAGATTGTCGACATGAAAGAGATGAGGAAGAAAAAGGAGGTGAAAGGTATCCTCTCTTCCCCGCTGAGAAAAAGGATTCTCAACACACTTGCCGACAAAAAGCAGGTGATAATGTTCCAGAACCGGCGCGGGTTTGCACCGGTAGTTGTTTGCGACCAGTGTGGCTGGACACCTAAATGTCAGAATTGCGACGTTTCTTTGGTTTATCATAAGAATCTTGCCCTCCTTCGCTGCCATTATTGTGGCTTTACCCGCACACTCCCTCAACTGTGCCCGGCATGCGGTCAGAACGCGATACGCATTTTCGGATATGGCACCGAACGTATCGCCGAAGAGCTACATGAGGAGTTCAGAGGATACCGTGTCGCCCGGATGGATCTTGACACGACCCGCAACAAAGATGCATATCAGGAGATAATTGAGGAATTTGCCCGGCATGAGACAGATATACTTGTAGGCACCCAGATGGTGTCGAAAGGGCTCGATTTCGGAGATGTGAGAACAGTAGGCGTTCTTAATGCCGACACATTGCTCAACTTCCCTGATTTCAGAAGCAACGAGAGGGCATACAACATGCTCGAACAGGTTGCAGGACGTGCGGGACGGCGCAAAGAGAAAGGATCCGTAGTGATACAGACCGTCAATCCCGACCATGAAGTCCTTAAATACGTAAAGGCGCACGACTACGATTCATACTATAAGGAAGAGATCAAAGACCGTGCAAAATTCGCCTATCCCCCCTTCACAAAAGTGATAAACACCTACCTGAAAAACAAAGACGCCGTGACATGCGACCATGCAGCCGTGACACTGGCAAAGGCAATGCGTCAGGTATTCGGGGAAAGAGTGTTGGGACCCGAAAAACCGTTCGTTTCCAGGGTGGCGACATGGTATCTCCAATCCATCATGCTGAAAGTAGAGGCAGGAGCATCCATGAAAAAAGTGAAAGACCTTCTCCGTCAGATCACCGCCTCCATAGCTGCCGACCCGGCAATCCGCACCTCCCAGATCTACTACGACGTCGATCCCGTATAAACCGTTTTTTAAAGTGGAAACGACTTCATTTGTTGCAGGCACTTAGAGCATCAGAGTATGATAATATAAGATCCCTAAACTGAAGAGTCTCTGTAAATTTCTTGGGAATCATGTCATAACCAATTATCGCTCCGATTATATTTCCGGCAACCGCACCCGTGGAATCACTGTCGCCTCCATGGTTCACAGCACACTTCATGCACCCGGCAAAGTCATCTATGTGTCGCGCCACACTAAAAACAGCGATTGCTAGTGTCTCTTCAGCAATCCAGCCCCCACCTAATTTTGTCTCAATTATTTCCCAGTCTTCCTGCTGACTATCAAAAAGACTCAGTGCATTATATATCACGTCCTTGAATTCATTCATATTGGGAGAATTCTCACCATAAACCTCTTCAACAATACGAATACTGTTTTCCACTATATTCTGAAATGTTACCGGATCGACATTGTCAGTTTCAATACATTCCTGCACTATTATTGCCAGAGCCGCCGAAGAATAAGTACTCAACGGATGAAGATGCGTAATCTCTGCCGATTCACCGGCGATCCCGGCAGTTTTATGCAGAGTCCATTTATGTACGGCACCAAATATTCCTATCGGAGCCACCCTCATGATTCCTCCGCACCCCTTACTCTGATTATATGCAGCCCTTCCATTCGACACTGCGGAGAGAGCGCTCAGGCATGTGTTGCCGGGAGCACGTCTTTGGTTAAGTTCCTCGATCTCTGAAAGACGGGAACAGTATGATATCTTGACACTTTCCCCCACTTGATGTCCATACCATGCGAGATAAGCTTCAGAAATGGTCTGAAGAAGATCCCGACCACTTTTATGCGATTCAATCAAAGCTTCTGCCGTATAGAGAGACATCTGAGTGTCATCAGAAATCAATACACTCCCACCCTCCCGGGCTCCACTTAGCCAAGGATAACTCAAGTCATATTCCGCAATACCACCGATGCCATACTTTACTTCTATCTCTTTAAAAGAGAAAATAAACTCCACGGGATAACCAAAGGCATCTCCACAGGCACCGCCGATAAGCGATCCCCTCACTTTATCAATAATATCGTTATCAATCATAATAATTCAACATCAATCTCAGGAAAAATACAGTTTCACATGATACCACATTTCACGAACATATTACAGTTTGTAAAGCAATTATTTACAAAACTTAACGGCATTATCACAAAAAAATTTTACCCCCAAACACATTCTCCAGATAAATACATCCATCGACCTAAATTTCATCTGATAATCCATCAATCCCCACACATCAAACACCCTTGTTAGTGAAGTTCAGTTTCAGAACACAAGAACATAAGAACACAAGAACACAAGAACATAAATTATAAAAGGGAAATAACATGCACTCTGAACTTAAATATCTCACCGGTTATTTTGCCAATCTTTGTTCTTTTGAGCCATATCCACTTATATTCCTTAACCTTCTGCCCCTTTGTCCTTCTGTTCAATATTTCCTTTTTGACCCTTATCCTTATGTCCTTATGTTCTTATGTTCAATATTTACTTTTGACCCTATCCTTATGTCCTTATGTCCTTATGTTCAATATTTACTTTTGACCCTTATCCTTATGTCCTTATCCTTATGTCC
>JAIDJJ010000232.1 GCA_029052265.1 Muribaculaceae bacterium | reverse complement strand
CACGGCTACGATCCCGTCTGGAAAGACTGGGATTCGGTATTCGATTAAAACAATCCCAAAAGCGCGAATCCTCCGCTTCAAAAGCCGCCTAGCACCGCTACAAAAGCGCGGAGCTGTCCTGTTCAAAAGCGCAGCTTTTGCGACTATCCAAAGCCATGGATCTCGCTTCGCATTCAAAACGCAGCTTTTCACAATTAACAAACCATAAAAAAGCACTATCGCCTAAGAATATGCTGATTCTCAGACGACAGTGCTTTTTTATCATCAATATCTCTTTCTAAGAGATACTTAACTTGGCTGCAAAATTACTAAAATCCGTGAGAATTATCAAATTTTGGGTTCAACTATTTTACATTTTTCACAATTAATTGGTGATTTGTTTAGCGAATTCAGCATTTTGCGATTATATATCCCTATAAACAAGCATCTTATCAAGCATCAATATCTCTTAGAAAGAGATTGTATAAAACTGCAGTCAACGCTCATGATGTAAAAGACTGCCCGACCACCGGGAAAGCACCTGTATAGGCTCGTCCCGCAGACCGGAAGCTTGCGTAGCCCGGCGGTCGAGATTGATGCATGATAACGATTTCTCATACGTCATGCAAGAAGAAGAAATGTATCCTCTTATTTACGCAAGCTCACTTTCTTAGATGAACAATTGGTATGCTATCAAGACAAGGCTCGACTTCCGTGCGGAAAAAGCACTCTCTGCTTCATGCAATGAGGTATTCTTCCCCAAAGACGTAGTCAGATCCCCGTCAGGTGCAAAGCGGCTTCGCGCGGTAATCCCTCATGTGGTATTCATTAATACCACACAGCAGAACGCGCTCGCGCTCGAATCAGCAGGACGCCTTCAGCCCGAACTGAACATACCATTCTGGATCTACCGTTATCCAAAAAGCAACGAAATACAGGTAATCTCCGATGATCAGATGAACCTTCTCAAACTCCTGACCACCGACGATTCCACCCGCTGCGAGATATTCCATAAACAGGAATTTAACGAAGGGCAAAAAGTCACCGTGACAGGCGGTCCCTTTAAAGGATACGAAGGATACGTCCAACGCGTCAAGAAAAACAAACACGTCGTAGTCAGAATCGAAGGGATCTGCCTCGTGATGCTTCCATTCATTCATCCCGACCTGCTCCAACCAATATAATGTGGTTGTCCGTTGTTTGTAAACCGACCGGTCCGACCAGTCCGACTGGTCGGACTAAACAACAAAAAACAGGAAACGTAAAAACCTCCCCAATGAATAACAA
>JAIDJJ010000231.1 GCA_029052265.1 Muribaculaceae bacterium | reverse complement strand
GATCTGAAGGATTTCGCCAACGGATCGTCGATGCTGCCGTTCCGGAAACTAATGCTTCTCGACCTCCTCGCCACAAATGCAGCTTCCGAAACTCCCCGTCCCGTATATTTCCATTCGGGAGTCGCCACCGACTTCTACCGTCCGATCGCATCTTCCACAAGGAAATTGCCGTTTGTATATTCCTATGACCCTAACCTGCCGGATTCGGCATATATCTCAACCATGGCGAAAGCTTTGGACCCGACTCTCAATGTTTACAGGAATGATTCCTCACAGACTTTATTCTTCGATCATGTATTGATGGATCAGGTAAGGAGGCAACGCGGGGAGATAATCATGACAGCAAATGCACTTCTGGATGCCAAACATCTTGGAGACGCAAAATTTCTTGAGACAATCGCAGGAAACATGTATCCCTACAACGTTATTCCCGCCGGTTCTTTCACCATAGCCGACTCCACCTACCATGAGGGTATAGAGCTGGCTATGCTGAAAATGAAAATTTCTGCCGCCACATGGGATCGCACTCCCGCTGAAAATGCATCTTTCATCATAAAATCAATGCTGAAAGAATCAAATAAATGGAAACAATATTACCTTTCCCTTCCGGAATCAAGACGCAAGACTGTCTCTAATTCCACGAGAAGACTGATCTCCATATTGCCCCGCCTGGAAGAAATGGATAAGGATTGCGAAATTTTACTGGGAATAATTCCCGACCCCTTCAGGCACGTGTCACGGTAGGGACTGTCTCACTAATCATCAACATCAACACACTGAATAAATTATGAAACCAATATTTATAATAGGATACATGGGCTGCGGAAAGACCACTTTCGGGAAAGCTCTATCCGCAACAACCGGAATACGCTTCATAGACCTCGATTTCTATATCGAACAGCGTTATCACGCATCTGTCAGTGAAATTTTCGACAAATACGGAGAAAAAGGGTTCCGTGAGATCGAAAAGGAAATGCTTCATGAAGTGGCGGAATTTGAAGACGTAATAATTTCTTGCGGCGGAGGCACTCCGTGCTTCTTCGACAATATGGAGCATATGAACAATCACGGCACTACCCTATGGCTGCAGGCAACCCGGGAATGTCTGTTCTCCAGACTGATACGCAAGCGTGAGAAACGTCCGCTCCTTGCCGGACACACCGATGACGAGATCCGGGAGATCATCGACTCTCAACTGCGTCTGCGTGAGCCGTTCTATTCAGCTGCAAAAGTCATATGGAAAGGGGATTCTCTCGAAGACCGCCGACAGATCAACGAAAATGTATCCCAATTTCTCGCCACCCACCCTATTCTGTAAAACGGCAGCCTTCCGACAAAAATTTAAACAGTTTCTAAATGACTTCAATTTCTGTTTGCGAAAATTAAATCATTTTACTAATTTTGTGATTACCTAAGTAGCCGGTACGAATTAGCAGACATTCAATCGCGAAGCATCTCCGGAACGGATATGCCGGTAGGAGGGATGATATTATTCTTATCATAATAATTTAAGAGCTACTTACTTATCAAACATAATTTATTCCATTGATCATGACAGGGCAAGAAAACAAAAAGTCTGCCGAGCTGGAGCCCCAGCCGATAGCAGTAGTAAAAGAAGAAGCACCTAAGTCTCTGACCCTCGGATTGGTCGGCAACTATGCCGACACCGACGAAACAAGGTTTCTGCTCACTCCCGAAGGGTGTGGACTCCTCACATCTTCCAACATCCGCATCATTATGGAAAAAGGGGCGGCTACAGACATTAGTTTTCTTGACTCTTCTTACCGCGAGTTCGGAGTGGAAATCGCCACACGGGAAGAAGCCTTGCAGGCTGATGTAGTACTCTCATACCAGCCCTTGCACGCAAAAGATGTGAAGAAAATGAAAAAGGGCGCCACCCTTTTATCTATGATGGGAAGCACCCTCTTCGAGACTCCGGTGATAAAAGCCTTGCTTGAAAGGGATATAACCGCAGGATGTCTTGACAACATGCTCAGCTACAACGATGAGCCGGTATTCGCAAACGTTATCGATGAAATCGACGGAAGAGGTGCGGTGATATATGCTCAGGAGTTTCTTTCTTACGTCGGAGGCGGCAAAGGCGTGCTCCTTGCCGGCGTGGCGGGGATAAACCCTTGTGAAGTGCTTGTAATCGGCGACGGCACAACAGCTTATTCCGCAGCAAAGGCGGCGATGGCGGCAGGTGCTTATGTCACATTGATGAACAATGACATTTCTGCAATGCAGGTGGCGAAACAGATATGCGGGGACTCCCTAAACACGATCGCAATACACCCGCGAGTGCTTTACAACAAGGTTAAAAGCGCCGATGTCATCCTCATCAGCCAGTGTACGCGACCCTTTGAATTTCCAAAGAATTTATCCGTGGCACTCAAGGATTCGGTCTACGTATTGAATTTTGACGAGACCCATCCTTCCATCTCAGTGCCGAGAACTGTGGCGATGGCGCTTTCAAACATTCTTGTAAACTTCTTCAGCGATGCCCTGCTGAAAGGGGGTATCGACAATATGGTGGCATCATCACAAGGTGTGCAGTGCGGCATTGTGACATACAGAGGCAAACTTGTAGACAAACTGGTGGCGTCTTGCGTCAACATGCCCTGCGTTGACATCAAAGTAATGATAGCCGCCTCAAACTGACTCCCTGAATTTATTTGTGCCGCAACATATGGCAGAATCCAGGACCCTGATACATATTTTATCCGCCAACAGATGGGGAGGGGTGGAACGTTATGCCCTCGACATCTGTCGCCATTACATATCTTGCGGATGGAAAGTTGCTGCCATTACACGAGATGCGAAAGCTGTTGACACCTTCTTCGAGAAAGAGGGTGTCAATCTTCTTCATGCACCTTTCGGAAGCATGCTCGACCTGCAGTCGGTAAGCATCCTGACAAAGACCCTGAAAAAATGCGCGCATGACTCCGTGACGATACATGCCCACGGTTTCAGAAATGCGTTTACCGCCCTGCTTGCAAGAAAAATCGCAGGAAGGAAAGACGTAAGGATAATCGCCACTCGCCACAAGGTGAAAAAAGGGATCGACACATGGCTCTTCAGACGAATATACCGTAATCTTGACGCAATTATATGCGTGTCGCATATCGCAGCGGAGCGGTT
>JAIDJJ010000230.1 GCA_029052265.1 Muribaculaceae bacterium | reverse complement strand
TATTGTGAGTTTGCCAAATATGCCCCTGCCTCGACAAAGGAGGACATGCGTCCGGTGTATGATCGTGGGGTCTCCACAATCAATGATATGGAAAGTGCGTTTAAAAAAATATGCATCAAATGAAAAATAAGATTCTTGTCCTATTCGCGATATTCGTGTCTTTCTGCACATTCATGACGGGAGCCCAAAATCCGGTTGCCGAAGCAGACTCCGCATACAATGCCAAAGAGTATGGCAGGGCGATAGAATTATACAAGACTGTAGTTGAAGAACAAGGCACGTCTGTGGCACTGCTCTATAATCTTGGGAATGCCTATTTTCAGGATGGCGATTACGGAAATGCCATGGTCTGCTATCAGCGCGCGCACAGGCTTGATCCTTCGAATGCAGAGGTCAACGCCAATCTCCGTTATCTTTCCGGGAGGGTAGAGGATGCCAACAAGGCAGAGCAGAAAGGAAAACGTTTCAAGACCGGTAAAGATGAGATGTCGTTTTTCCAATCGGTGCATGAATCCGTCGCAGAGAATGTGTCGTCAGATGTCTGGGCTGTCTGGGCAGCTGTCGGGTTCATCCTTTTTGTGGGCTGTGTCGCCTTATATATTTTCACAAGAGGCGTGGCATTACGCAAAATCGGCTTTTTCGGAGGAATGGTCCTGTTGGTTTTGAGTCTTGTCTTCCTGATGTTCTCTTTCATGGGGGCGAGGGCATTCCATTCAGAAAACGAAGGTGTGCTTACGGCATTCAAGACCGTTTTGCTGACAGAACCAGGTAAGGAAGCCGATCTTGAGAAAGGTCAGGTTCTGACCAAGGGCACGGTAGTCCAGATTCTGTCGGAAGAAGTTGATGCGGAAGGGAATGTCACATGGTATAAAATCCGGTTAAATTCCGATTACATAGGCTGGGTGGCATCTTCCGATATAGTTATAATATGACATCAGGCGTTGGAAAAAAGAATCAAAAATGGTTCAAATCTCCATATATGTTTTAAAACACATGAGAAAATTCCAAATTTCTTGGTGGAATGCAAAAAAATGTCTAAATTAGCAATCGCAAACCTTAACTAAGGATTGTTAAATAATAAGAATCGACGGTTACTTATATAATCGTTTAAGTATAACCTCAAAAAATACCATCTGCTATGAGCAAGACAATCACCTTCAACGAGCTTCGCAGACTCAAAGACAGTTTGCCCGACGGCTCCACCCATCGTATAGCCGACGAGCTGAACCTTACAGTACAGACAGTGCGCAATTATTTCGGTGGCGTCAATTATCAGTTTGGCAAAAATGTCGGCATGCATATAGAGCCGGGTCCCGACGGAGGTCTCGTGGTTCTGGATGACACCACAATCTATGACATGGCAGTCAAGATTCTTGAAGAAGAGAACAAGGCTGAGGCTTGAGACGTTCTTAAATAGAGAACTGATTCGTTAGACACAACGGCGCTCCGGGGTTTTCTGGGGCGCCGCTTAAATTAAAATTGACATGGCGGCAGAAAAATTTATTACTCTAGCGATACATACGTATCCGCATGCCGTGACTCTGAAAAAAATACTTGAGAGCCATGGCGTGACTGTGAAATTTGAAAGTCTTGTAATATCCGGCACGGGCATCGCTTCCGGAGTGAGAGTGAAGATTCTTGAGACAGATCTTCCGTTGGCTCTTAAAATCACAGAAAGCGCAGGGACATTCCCATCTGCAAAGCTGGAAATGAAAATGGCAGGTTCTTATGCCACTGTGCTGATTCCGGTAGATTTTTCTTCAGACAGCCTGCTTGCCTGCCGTGCGGGTTTTGAACTTGCAAGAAAGCTGTCGCTGCATCCGGTCTTGCTTCATGCATATGTGACCCCTTATTTTAATGGCAACATCGGATATACAGATTCCTTTTCAGGGGAGCTTGCTCCCATAATGGGCGACGGGATGGATGCCATGGAAGCCATGGAAGAGGAAATCGACATGCAGAAAGAGAGCCACCGTATGATGGTGGCTTTCAGAAAGAAACTTGATGCCTCCCTTCTTGATGCAGGACTGGACGATGTGGACTATTCTGTCAATATAAGCGAGGGCATTCCCGAGGAGGTCATTCTTGAGTATTGCAGGCTCACCCCTCCCGGGCTTGTGGTGATGTCTACCCGCGGAGTGAATAAAAAGGGGGAACAATTAATCGGAAGCGTGACTGCCGAAGTGCTTGATTCATGCAGGGTGCCGGTGTTCACTATTCCGGATAATTTTGATTTCACATCTGTCGACTCATTGAAAAAACTGGTCTATTTCTGCAATCTTGACCAACAGGATATTCTTTCAGTCGATTCATTGATGCGAATGTTCGGGTATCCGGACGTAGATGTGACATTAATACCGGTGAATGACCGTGCGGGAGAAAATGTAAAAGAGAAGGTAAGCATGCTTTGCGATTACTTCAACAAAAATTACCCGACAGCAAAATTTTCATTTGAAGTCTTTCCTGCAAAGACTTTCCGGGAAGATTTCGAGAATTATGACCGTCAGTCAGGCATTCAGCTGCTGATTGTACCCAATAAGAAAAAGAATGTGTTCAGCCGGTTGTTCAATCCCGGTATAGCACATAAGCTGCTTTTTGAACGCGACACACCGTTGCTGGCATTGCCGGTATGACGGGATGGTCGACTCATGTAACAACTTTATGATTTTTCCTAAAGAATTTGAATCAAAGGTCGGATTTTCTCAGCTGCGACAGCTACTGACCGAAAAATGTGAGACACGCCTGGGCAAGGAAGAGGCGTTAAATATGACATTTTCCACAGTCTTCGAAGATATAAGAAGAAGGTTGCTGTGTGTGTCGGAAATGTTGACATTGCTTTCTTCCGGCACGGATATGCCCGATGAAAGGGTGTATGATGTAGTGCCATGGCTTTCCGAAATAAAGGCTGCCGGATCTTTTATGTCGGCAGACAGGCTTCATAAATTATCCGCCACCCTCCAGACAATGCATGGGGTAGGCAGTTTCTTTGCAAAAAAGGAAGAGAGCGGTGTCTCGCGCTATCCTTATCTTGCCGATGAATTTGCCGGGCTTCCGGTTTTCCCTGAAATCGTACGGGAGATAGAGAGGTGTATAGGCAGGTTCGGAGAGGTGAAAGACAATGCCTCTCCGGGGCTTTCGGAAGTACGCCGTGCTATGTCTGCCGCTTCGGGCTCTATGCAGCGTGCCATGCGCAGGGTGCTCGACCGTGCGGTGCAGGAAGGTATTGTCGACAAGGATGCCACACCTTCTCTCCGCGACGGAAGATTGGTGCTTCCTGTGTCGGCAATGATGAAACGAAGCATCAATGGCATCGTGCATGATCAGAGTGCCACAGGCAAGACAGTGTTCATAGAGCCGGCGGAAGTGGTGGAGGCAGGGAACCGTCTTCGTGAACTTGAAATGGATGAACGGCGGGAGATAGCTATTATCCTTACAGCCATCACCGATATGATACGCCCATATGTCGAGGAGATTGTTGATGGGTGTAAGATTCTTGCGCGTCTTGACTTTATAAAGGCGAAGGCGCGTTTTGCGGTGGAGACAGGCGCGGAAATGCCCAATCTTGAAAGGAAACCGGAGATTGAATGGTATCATGCGGTGCATCCGGGGCTCATGTTCAATCTTAAGGCGCAGGGAAGAACGCCTGTTCCTCTTGATATCACACTTGGAGGGGACAACAGAATATTGATCATTTCCGGACCGAATGCCGGCGGAAAGTCGGTATGTCTCAAGACTGTTGCCGTGGTGCAATATATGATGCAGTGCGGCATGCTGCCTACCCTTTATTCAAATTCCCACATGGGTATATTTTCGGGAGTGTTTATCGACATAGGCGACGAGCAGTCAATTGAAAATGATCTGAGCACCTATTCCTCTCATCTTGCCAACATGAAGTTTTTCCTCAACCGCGCCACATCGTCTACACTTATTCTTGCAGATGAGATGGGATCGGGCACCGAGCCGCAGATTGGAGGGGC
>JAIDJJ010000023.1 GCA_029052265.1 Muribaculaceae bacterium | reverse complement strand
GGTTCATCTGATAGTCTTTCGCCTCGGGAGTCAGCTTGCCGTGCACAAAACATACCCTGTACCCGGGAAAGGTGTCGCATGTGCGCCGGTACCCTTCCTCAAGGCTTTTCAATTCAAGCTTCTCGTTCTCTGAAATCAGCGGATAGACTATATAAACCTGCCTACCCTCCCTCAGCTGGCTATAGATAAGGCGGTCCACCTCCATTCGGTTTGAATCGTAACGCAGCAATGTGGTGATGGGCTTTCTTCCGGGAGGGAGTTCATCTATCACCGAGACATCAAGATCTCCGTAGACTGTCATGGCGAGGGTTCTGGGAATGGGGGTGGCGGTCATTACAAGAACGTGTGGCACTTTGCTGTCCTTATGCCATAGCTTTCCTCTCTGCGCCACTCCGAACCTGTGCTGTTCGTCGATTACCGTAATGCCCAAAAGGTGAAACCTGACATTGTCTTCAATCAATGCATGGGTGCCGACAACTATATCTATCTCTCCCGACAACAGACCTTCATGAATCTTCCGGCGGGCAGCCGCGCGGGTGGAGCCGGTAAGAAGCGCCACCTTTACCCCGATCGGCTCAGCCCATTCCTTGAGGGATGCATAATGCTGCTGCGCCAATATTTCAGTCGGTGCCATCATCGCCCCCTGGCAGCCGTTGTCTATAGCCATAAGCATCGACATAAACGCCACCATGGTTTTTCCTGACCCTACATCCCCCTGAAGAAGACGGTTCATCTGCCTCCCTGTCTTCATGTCGGCACGAATCTCTTTCAGCACCCTTTTTTGTGCCCCTGTCAGCTGGAACGGGAGAACATTATAATAAAATCCGTTAAACTTTTCCCCTATCCTTGAGAAAATGTACCCGGGATTCCTTGATCCGCGTTCCATTGAGTAACGCAATATATGCGCCTCAACATAAAACAGTTCCTCAAATTTCATCCGTTCGGTAGCTTTCTGTAGTTTCTGAGCGGTTTCGGGGAAGTGCATCTGCCTGAACGCCTCCCCGAGCGGCATCAGATTATATCGCGAAAGCACCTCCGCGGGCAGAGTTTCGGGAATCGAGACAAACCCTTTGTGTGAAATGACATTTGACACCAGATTTTGCAACAGGCGGGTGGTATATCCTTTTTTACGCATTGTCTCTGTAAGGGAATATACCCCGCGGAATCCTGTGGGAGGTTTCGATGGATCATATTCCTCTACTTCCTGTCTCTAATACACAACT
>JAIDJJ010000229.1 GCA_029052265.1 Muribaculaceae bacterium | reverse complement strand
TGCCATCTTTGTGCCGAGAGCAAAAAGTTTGCGGGTGTATTCTTCCATTACCTTGTAATTCTCTTCGCTTACGAGACCCTGGGCGATGATCTCTTCGCGGGAGATGTTTTCGTCGTGACCCTCGGCTGCCTTGGTGGTGGGAGTGATGATTGGCTCCGGGAAGCGTTCGTTCTCGCGCATTCCGTCGGGAAGTTTCACCCCGCAAAGCTCACGGCATCCGTTTTTATATTCACGCCATGCGCTGCCGGTGAGGTAGCCGCGTATAATCATTTCCACTGGGAATGATTCCGCTTTCAGACCGACGGTCACCATCGGATCTGGAACAGCAAGTTTCCAGTTGGGAACGATTTCGGCAGAAGCGTCGAGGAAGTATGCTGCAATCTGGTTCAACACCTGTCCCTTGTATGGAATGCCTTCCGGAAGGATAACGTCGAATGCGGAGATACGGTCAGTGGCGACCATCACCATAACATCGTTGTTGATAGTATAAACGTCGCGGACTTTACCATGATAAACGGCGGTCTGACCTGGAAATTCAAAATCGGTCTTTACCAATGTAGTTGCCATAGCTGATGAATATGTTTAGAAATTTTTTGCGAAATTAGTGATTTTTGCCGACATAAACGGGGATTTAAGAGTTAATTTGGAATTAAATTGTAAATTAACCGAAAATTAAGCGTGATTAAAAAGTGATTTTAAGTGAGGGCAACTTAATTTGCAACAAAAATTAACCGAAGTAATTAATCTAATAGCAATATAAATGAAAAGAAACGTATTATTCACTTTGTGTCTTGCGGCGGGTGCCTTATGGATGCAATCGCAGGAGAGAGCCGGAATCGCTTCGGTGTCGTCTTCTGTAAATGAAAGCACGGTTGCAAATTTGTTTGACAACAATGCAAAGACTGTATGGACCATAAATACAAAAGATATCGCATCCAATCCATGGATGATGGTGAATCTGTCGACTCCCGGAGATGTGGAGAGCATAATGTTGGAAGGGGAGGGGATTCCTGCAAACCTTTCCGACTTCCTTGAAATTTATGTCACCTATGATCCCATGAATGTAGGTGTGCCGGTAGCTTATGAGATAAAAAAAAAGGGAAAAAAATCTGTTTTGACGTTGTCTCCCAAATACGGTGCCCATGTGAGGTTTGCATGGAAAAACGGAGGATTAAAGAAACCTATGTCTTTATGTGAGATCGGCATTTCAATAGCGCAGGTCCCGACCGTTACAGGAAATGGGATCAAGGGAAGATGGATGGATGCTTCCCTGCCGGTGGAAGAGCGCGTTTCTTTACTTCTTGCAGCGATGACTCCTGCCGATAAAATGGAGTTGCTTCGCGAAGGGTGGGGTATTCCCGGCATTCCACATTTAGGTATCCCTGACATAAAAAAGGTGGAGGCGGTGCATGGGTTTTCATACGGAAGCGGTGCGACGATCTTTCCCCAGTCCATAGCCCAGGGTGCGACATGGAATAAGAAACTTATTGAGGAGCTTGCAGGCGCCATAGGAGAAGAGACGAAAAGTGCCGACGCGGTTCAGGCGTGGTCGCCAGTGCTTGATGTAGCGCAGGATGCCCGCTGGGGGCGTTGCGAGGAGACCTACGGGGAAGATCCGGTGCTTGTTTCAAAAATAGGGGGCGCATGGGTGAAAGGATACCAGGATAAAGGGTTGATCACCACGCCAAAGCATTTCGGAGGTCACGGCTCTCCATTAGGAGGCAGGGATTCACACGACATAGGTCTTTCAGAGCGTGAATTTAGGGAGGTCCTTTTAGTGCCGTTCCGAAATGTAGTCAAGAACCACGATCCTCAGTCTGTGATGATGGCTTATTCTGACTATCTTGGGGTGCCTGTGGCAAAAAGCATAGAGTTGTTGAAAGACATCCTTCGCGATGAATGGGGATTCGACGGCTTTATTGTCAGTGACTGTGGCGCTATCGGTAATCTTACTTCACGCAAACATTACACGGCGCAGGATAAGATAGAAGCAGCCCGTCAGGCGTTGAAGGCGGGAATCGCCACTAATTGCGGCGATACGTACAACGACAAGGCTGTGATTTTGGCTGTTGAGAAAGGGGAAATCGACATGAAGGATATTGATTATACATGTGCGACAATGTTGCGAACAATGTTTCGCGCCGGACTGTTTGAGGACAATCCTTGCAAGAGCCTTGACTGGGATAAAGTATATCCGGGCTGGCAAAGTCCGGGGCATGTCGAACTTGCGCGCCGTACAGCAAGGGAGAGCATCGTGTTGCTGGAGAATAAAGACAATATTCTTCCTCTTTCCAAGAATCTGAAGACAATTGCAGTGATAGGTCCCGGCGCAGATGACCTGCAACCCGGGGATTATACCGGAAAACCGCTTGAAGGTCAATTGAAATCTGTTCTTACGGGGATAAAAGAGGCAGTAGGGGCTAATACAAAAGTGATATATGAAAAGGGATGTGATTTCTTTTATAAAGACAATACAGACATATCCAAGGCTGTGAAAGCAGCGAAAAATGCGGATGTTGCAGTGTTGGTGTTGGGCGACTGCTCGAACAGTCTTTCAGATGAGCATTCAAAGAAAACTTCGGGAGAAAACCATGATCTCGCCACTCTTGATCTGCAAGGAGACCAGCAGAAGCTTCTTGAGGCAGTATGCGCAACAGGGACTCCCGTGATACTTGTGTTGCAATCGGGCAGACCGTATAATATCAGTTATGCCTCGGAAAACTGTAATGGTGTGCTTGTGAACTGGCTCCCGGGTCAGGAAGGGGGAAGAGCCACGGCAGATGTGCTGTTCGGGGATTATAATCCGGCGGGCAGGCTGCCAATGACTTTTCCGAGACACGTCGGACAGGTGCCTTGCTATTATAATTTCAAGACTTCAGGACGCAGGTATGAATATTCCGATCTTGAGTTCTATCCGCTTTACCGGTTTGGGTATGGCAAAAGCTACACTACATTCCGCTATTCTGATCTAAAGACGGATATCCTGCCAAACGGGAATGTAAAGGTGCGGGTGGATGTGACCAATACCGGGAAGATGGCAGGTGATGAGGTTGTGCAGTTATATGTGACGGATATGTATGCTTCAGTCAAAACCCGGGTGACGGAATTGAAAGATTTTGACCGGATTCATCTGCTGCCCGGCGAAACACAGACTGTGTCTTTTGAATTGACCCCTTATGAACTTTCGCTTCTTGACGACCGGATGGACCGTGTGGTGGAAAGCGGCGATTTCAAGATTATGGCGGGAGGATGTAGCCCGGCATACGATGCCAAAGACGGAATAAAAGACAGTCTGGGATTTAAAGATCCCTCTGACGGGGTCAGCGCCATGATAAATTATCCATATTCATTTGGTGCGGATTTCAATGCAAGGATAGCGGGAGTGGCGGAACATATTTCGGATGGCGGCAAGACAGTGACTGTAGAAGTACGAAACGACGGTAATCTCACGGATGTACAGACATTGACCATGTTCGTGGGTGGCAAAAAAATGGATTGCCGCCATCTTGAACTTGCACCCCAAGAGAAGAAGAATATTGCTTTCAAGGTGGATGCCGCGGATTATGATGACGTAAGGTTTGTAACCAAGTATAAGATGATCAAATAAACAGTCTATATAACGGAGCCGCTTTCACGATATCGCATCGGGGAAGCGGCTTCTTTTTTTATTAATCAATTCAATTCTTGCATGTATTCTTTCTTTATGTCTTGTTTGTAATTATAACAAATATTTGGGTTTAACTATTGTTAATATAAATGTTTAATGCTTAACGGGGATGTCATGGAAGTTTACCGTGCCATGAATAGCATGTGGAAAGAGAATATTTTTCATTGAAATTGATGAAGTTTAAGAGATTTTGTATAATTTTGCATAGAGATAGGACTTTATTTATAAAAATACATGGAATCGAAGAAATTTTTACTTCAAGAAAAAGATATACCGACCGCATGGTATAACGTGTTGGCAGAAATGCCTGTCAAACCTCGTCCCCTTCTTAATCCAGCAACTAAAGAACCGCTGAAAGCGGAAGATCTTTATCCTCTGTTTTCGGAAGAAGTGGCACGTCAGGAATTTAACGATACAGACAAATGGATTGAAATTCCTGAAGAGGTGAGAGACATGTATCGCATCTGGCGTCCGACACCGCTTGTACGTGCTTACGGACTTGAAAAGGCTCTCGATACCAAGGCGCACATTTATTTCAAGAATGAGAGTGTCAGCCCGGTAGGGTCTCATAAACTTAATTCGGCTATACCTCAGGCATATTATGCCAAAAAGCAGGGAGTGACCAACATCACCACCGAGACAGGAGCCGGACAGTGGGGTGCCGCTCTTTCTCTTGCCGCAAAACATTTCGGTCTTGAGCTTGCTGTCTATATGGTAAAGGTCAGCTATCATCAGAAGCCGTACCGTAGGTCGATCATGGAAACTTACGGGGCTGAGGTTATCGCTTCCCCAAGTATGTCGACGAAGGCAGGTAGAAAAATAATCACCGAACACCCCAATTATCAGGGTTCTCTCGGTACGGCAATTTCTGAGGCGGTGGAGCTTGCCATGAGTACTCCGAACTGCAAATATACCCTTGGTTCTGTGCTTAACCATGTAGCTCTTCATCAGACTGTCATCGGACTTGAAGCGGAACGCCAGATGGAGATGGCTGAGGAATATCCCGATATTGTGATCGGATGTTTTGGCGGCGGCAGCAACTTCTCCGGTATCACATTCCCCTTTATCCGTCATAATTTTTCGGGAGAACGTAAAACCCGTTTTATCGCGGCGGAACCGCAGTCATGTCCGAAACTGACACGTGGTGTGCTTCAGTATGACTTCGGAGATGAAGCAGGTTACACACCTCTTATCCCGATGTACACTTTGGGTCATGATTTCGCTCCTGCCAACATTCATGCCGGAGGTCTGCGTTATCATGGTGCGGGTGCTGTGGTCAGCCAGTTGCGTTCACAGGGTTTGATCGAGGCTGTCGACATACCGCAGACAGAAACATTCGCCGCGGCACATCTTTTCGCACGCAGCGAGGGTATCATTCCGGCTCCGGAAAGCAGCCATGCGATTGCCACCGCTATCCGTGAGGCTAAGAGGGCTAATGAAGAGGGAACGGCACCGGTGATCCTGTTCAACCTGTCTGGTCATGGACTTATCGACATGGCGGCATATGACCAGTATCACACCGGAGACCTTTCCGACTACCAGATTCCGGAAGCGGAGATCAAGGCTAATACAGATAAACTTGACAAGATCATCAAGTAAATTCCGCTTGGGCTGCAATGAGCCGACAAAAGGACATAAGTTTAGATAAACAAAAGGACAGAAGGACATAAGTTTAGATAAACAAAAGGACAGAAGGACATAAGTTTAGATAAACAAAAGGACAGAAGGACATAAGTT
>JAIDJJ010000228.1 GCA_029052265.1 Muribaculaceae bacterium | reverse complement strand
AGGATGGGCTGTCAATAAAAAGGCTGACCTGATGCAGGTGGTTCCGGAGATTGATCTTCCAGAGCTGATAAAATATTCGTCTGACCGAAATGTTGGGATTGTTTTATGGGCGGGTTATCACGCGTTTGACCGCGACATGGAAGAGGTGTGCCGTCATTATTCCGATATGGGAGTGAAAGGCTTCAAAGTGGATTTCATGGACAGAGACGACCAGGAAGTTGTGGATTTTGTGCATCGTTCAGCCGAGACATGCGGCAGATACAAACTTTTCCTTGATCTTCATGGGATGTACAAGCCCGCAGGACTTAACCGTACTTATCCGAATGTTTTGAATTTCGAGGGTGTGAACGGTCTTGAACAGATGAAGTGGAGCACTATAGACCTTGATCAGGTGAAATATGATGTGATGATTCCTTTCATACGCCAGGTGGCAGGTCCCATGGACTATACTCCGGGAGCTATGATCAACGGAACTAAACGTACGTATCATGCAGATTATTATCAACCGATGAGCCAGGGTACGCGTTGCCGGCAACTTGCGTTGTTCCTGGTGTATGATTCTCCATTTACAATGCTTAGCGACACTCCTGTGAATTATGACAGGGAGCCTGAATGCCGCGACTTTATCGCATCCTTGCCTACAACGTGGGACGAGACTGTCATATTGGATGGCAAAATGGGTGAATATATTCTTACGGCACGAAGGAAGGGTGATGTCTGGTATGTGGCAGGACTGACAGACTGGACTCCGAGGGAACTTTCGGTTGACCTGTCTTTCCTCAAAGGTGGAAAGCATGATGCCGTGATATTCAAGGACGGTGTCAATGCCGTAAGGAATGCGAACGATTACAAGAAGGAAACATTGTCAGTCGACGGAAACTCGCCGATTAATGTCTCTCTTGCCCCCGGAGGAGGTTTTGCAATGATCATACGATAAGTGGTCGATACGTATGCCGGTAATACGGACAACTTCAATTGCAGGAAAAATACCGGATATTTAACACAGAAATACAGATGAGGATGTGTCATGATCAGGAAATATTGATAATCAATAGCGTTACGGGATGCCGAATGGAGCCCGGGCGGTTCCAGATTGTGGCACACCTTTATATGCATATAAATAGTTTATGGAAATAAAGACACTTTATATATCGGCAATCCTATTGCTGTTGATTGCTGCATCTTGCGGGGGAGAGTCCGTGACAAAGACAACAGGTGAGCTTCCAGCCGAGCAAATAGCCGTGTTCACATCTACCGACCGGCAATTGCAAAAATCGTATGAATGGGCAAGAAAGACAGCGCTCTCTTATTCTCACGACGGTTCAGACCCGGTCGGATACTGGTATGAGGCGGCATTGCCCAACAGAGAGGCATTCTGTATGCGTGATGTTTCTCACCAGTCGGTCGGCGCACAGATTCTGGGTCTTGTGCCACACAATAAAAATATGTTTACACTTTTTGCGGAGAATATAAGCGAGCAGAAAGATTGGTGCAGTTATTGGGAGATAAATCGTTACAACAAGCCGGCTCCGGCAGATTATTTGAACGACAAGGAGTTCTGGTATAATCTGAATGCGAATTTTGATGTGATGCAGGCATGTCTGAAGATGTATAGATGGACAGGGGACAATGAATATGTCTCAGGAGAAAAATTTATAGATTTTTTTGAAAAGAATGTAACAGAATATATTGACCGGTGGAACTTATCGCCAGACAGTATAATGTCGCGGCAACCGTATATGAATGTTCCGGATGGATTTGACAGCAGCAATAATTTCCATACTTGCCGCGGGCTGCCGTCGTATGTTGAGAATATTCCGGGTGTTGCAGTCGGTATAGATCTTCTTGCTTCATTGTATGCCGGCTTTAATTCATATTCAGTCATGGCATACATAAACGAAAATCCGGATGCTTCCGGCTCGGCTGAGAAGAAAGCAATGGAATATCGGGATATAATAGAGAATGAATGGTGGGATGCTGAAAATCAGAGTTATCATACCATGATGCTTCCCGGTGGAGAATTTAGACGAGGAGAAGGATTGCCTTATATATTGTGGTTTGACGTGTCAGACAATGCTGACCGTATAAAGATCGTGCTTGATGATATAACGAAGGGAAAATGGAATGTGGAGAATATCTCCCATTTTCCTGAGTTGTTTTATCGTTATGGATATAGTGAAGAGGCATACCGGTATCTTGTCAGTCTGCCGTCAATGTCACGGTCCGAGTATCCTGAAGTGTCATATGGATTTATTGAGGGTTGCGTGTGCGGGGCTATGGGGTTCCGTCCTGACTATGCTGACAAGTCTGTTGCCACAGTCTCACGTCTGATGGGCTCTGAAACGGATTCTCAAATCCGGAACATAAAGGTGTTTGACGGATATATGACCTTGCGGCATGTGGGCAATGATTATTCGGAGCTTACCAATGATACATCTGAAGATCTTGTATGGAAAGCATCATTTTTTGGCGATTATTCAATTGTGGAGGCGGGAGGCATATCATATCCTGTAGTCAAGACTACAGATCTGAAGGGAAATATCTTCTCCACAGCAGAGATTTCCTTGGCAAGTAAAACTGCATTGGTTGCCAGGGCAGTGGCAGACTCCTCCCGAGATTGACCGTGGTGCCTGATATTTAAATAATCGGTTTACATTGTTTTTAGTGTAAAAATTGTTATATTTGCATTATAAAAAGTCATCCGGGTTATATCTGGATGGCTTCCTGATGATTTATAGTTCCTGACCTGTTGACCTATATGCATATGCTACGATTTTTTCTCGTTCCTCTATTATTTTTGGTGTCGTTGACACCCGTCTCTGCGTCTTCGCCTCTTGAAGGGCGGCAGTTGCGGCATTATACTGTAAATGACGGACTCGCCTCTAATGCGATATATTCGTTTTGCCAGGATTCAAAAGGGAGAATGTGGTTCGGCACTATAGATGGCATACACAGTTTTGACGGCTACAACATAAAGGAATGGAGAGACGAAAGCATACCTACCCTCGGGAGTGTCATTTCTGTAATCATGGAGGATGACCGCGACCGACTCTGGATCGGAAGTGGAAGAGGGGTCGCATTGCTGGATCTCCGACTTGAGAAATTTATGGAATTGCCTGTGAATACGGCGTCCGGAGTCAGGATAAAGTCTCCCGTAAGTGCCATATTGCGCGACAGTCATGGCAGGATATGGATGTCAACAAACGGGGAGGGTGTGTTTTGTTATGACCTTTCGACTGAAATGCTCCGGCAATATCCTGCCACGGCAAAGATCTCGAATGATATTGTAAGGTGTATCATTGAGGATTCTTCCGGAAACATATGGGCGGGCACTCACGATGGCTTGTGTCTGTATAACACAGCGCAAGACCGTTTTGTGGCAGTGGGAAGGAAGAAAGGGGAGAAGGTGAGCGTGACATCACTGTTTGAAGACAGCCGGCACAATCTGTGGATCGGTTCAAGGGGGACAGGGCTTTTTATTTATGACAAGGATAATGACTGTCTGGAGGCGAAACTTTCTCCACCCGACAGTAATTCGCTTCTCCAGGTGCGAGACATAGTGGAATGGAGGAATGGGGAACTTCTTCTTGCCTCCGATCAGGGGCTTACTGCATATGACATTGCAACAGGAAACGTGGAGATTGTGAGGGCAAACCGCAAAGGGCTAAACACTCTTAACGACAATTATCTCCAGTCATTGTTTGTTGACAGGGAAGGGGCTTTGTGGATCGGCACTTATTTCGGCGGGGTGAATTATGTGGTGCCGACCGCACGTATGTTCCGTCATTTCCATAGCGGCAACACAAATCTTGGGGCGCAGATAGTGAGTGTGTTTGCAAATGCGGACGGAGGAGATCTATGGATAGGCTCAGATGATGCCGGCGTGTTTCATTGGGACCGTAAATACAATAATTTTACACCGGTGAGGGGGAGGAAGCTTGGCACCGG
Organism: Muribaculaceae bacterium; assembly: GCA_029052265.1. GTDB lineage: Bacteria > Bacteroidota > Bacteroidia > Bacteroidales > Muribaculaceae > Lepagella. Next base: position 234 of record JAIDJJ010000228.1, on the reverse strand, counting down.
ATCGGCTTATAAAAACATCCATGCGTTGTTGCAGGACGGGGATCACCTTTTTGTCGGGATGTATCTTGGCGGACTTGATATTGTGAATCTTAAGAGTGGAGAGCTTAAAAACTATAAAGGGGGAGATTTTTCCCGTTCATTATATTCCTCAAGTATATATTCACTGCTCAAGGATTCATATGGAGACATATGGATAGGGACATCCGAGGGGCTTACCCGGTATTGTCCCGGGAC
>JAIDJJ010000227.1 GCA_029052265.1 Muribaculaceae bacterium | reverse complement strand
TATCAACATCATCATTAATGGACTGTCAATGTCATAAATGCAGATCGAAATAATCAAGCGCAAGATGTTACTTCTTGTATTTGTTCGAAAGGATACCCGTTAAGTGGCATATTTTAAATGTGAACCTTAATAAGGGTTTTCAAATTTGACAATCCTAAGGCGCAATTGTAGATTTGCAGTTAATGAACCCGGATGTTGAATTGGATATTTAAGGGAAAGCGGAATCTAAAAAAGATTTTGGCTCTGAATGGAAAGTAAAACTTGGTATAAATTATAATTATGGCAGAAAATAGAATCATTCCACCCTCCGAACTTATCATAAATGAGGACGGTTCTGTGTTTCACATTCATCTTCGTCCGGAACAGTTGAAGGACAATATAATCCTTGTAGGCGATCCGGGAAGGGTCGATATGGTGGCGTCATATTTTGATGAAATTGAATATGATGTCTGTTCCAGGGAATTCCACGCTATCGGCGGCAGGTATCAAGGTAAAGAGATAATGTGTATCTCACATGGCATAGGTCCTGATAATATCGAGATCGTATTGACCGAGCTTGATGCACTTGCCAATGTGGATTTCAAGACCCGGCAGGTAAAACCTGTTCACCGTACTTTGAATCTTGTCCGCATCGGTACGTCCGGTTCGTTGGTTTATGACCTCAAAATAGGAGATTTTGTAATCGCGGAAAAGGGGATCGGTTTCGATGGCATATTGAATTTTTATGCCGACCGTGACAAGGTGTGTGATCTGAGATTTGAAAAAGAATTCTGCGCGCATGTGGACTGGGACAAGACGTGGGCGGCGCCTTATGTGGTGGATGCGGATGCAGAGCTTGTGGAGCGGATTGGCAAGGATGATATGCTCAGGGGTTACACAATCGCCGCTGTAGGCTTTTATGCGCCTCAGGGAAGGGAAGTCCGACTTAAATTAAAGGATCCCGACTTAAATTCAAAGATAGAGACATTCTTATATGATAACCGTCATGTCACCAATTTTGAAATGGAGTCTGCATGTCTTCAGGGAATGGCGCGACTGCTTGGACACAAGGCGATGACGGTATGCTGTATAATAGCCCAACGCAGGGCGGAAGATGCCAATACCGATTATAAGCCTTCTGTGAAAAGGCTTGTAGAGACTGTGCTTCAGCGCTTCTGATTTAGTTACTACTTTTATATAGTAACTAACTTTGCACGTTGTTGCCGGAAAAGGCAATTATGATATGGAATATCGGTTGCCGGGATGCCGCAGAAGGATTCCGTCAAATTCCATTTCTCCTAATGCCGCCATAAGCCTGGGCATCGGAATGAGAGTCCTTGCGTGTATCTGGTCAGGCAACATCGGGTCCTTACTGTATCTTATGGTTTCATAAATCAGTGCGGGGTCTCCGTCCAGTTCCGGGAAAAGGTTTCGCTGATGTACGTCTATGTTGAGATCCAATGGTTTCCATCCGGTAATTTCAATTACATCGGCAGCACAACTCAGCAAATGGGCTTTCTGTTTTCTTATCAAGAGATTGCAACCTGAGCTCAGTCTGTCGGAAATTCTGCCGGGGAGGGCAAGCACGTCGCGGGAATATGAAAAGGCAGTGTTCGCTGTAGACATAGCACCCCCTTTGACATCGCTTTCCACAACAATTGTCACATCAGATAACGCCGCGATGATGCGGTTTCTCTCAAGGAACCGTTGTCTGAAAGGAGTCTCTCCAAAAGGGTATTCGGATATGAGGCAGCCCCCTGATTGGATCATAGACCGTGCAAGATCTCTGTGGACTGCGGGATAAATCATATTTAGCCCGTGTGCTACAACTCCTGCAGTAGGGAGATTTGACGAAAGGGCGGCAGAATGCGCGGTGGCATCGATTCCGAATGCCAGACCGCTCACCACTAACATATCGGGGAAATAGTCGGCAAGATCGGAAACGAGCCGTTTACAGAAATCCACTCCGTAAGGGGTGGGTTTTCTTGTGCCAACAATATTTATTATGTGCCGGGAATCAAGATCGGTTTTACCTAATTGATACAATATGACGGGGGCGTCGGGAATCTGGGAAAGTCTGACGGGATAATCAGAATCAAGAATGAAGTATGGTCTGATATTGTGTCTCTCGATCAGTTCCATTTCCTTCTCAGCCCGGCGTAAAGCCTCATCTCTCTCAGCCTTTTCAAATCTGTTCCCTTTCGCCGTACCTAAAACCTGCGACAATTCAAGCGTGTCCATCACAAAAAACTCTTCAGGCTCAATTCCTTGATCTGCAAGATTCCTGAGAAGTTGGGCGCCGGTTCTTTTCAAGAAAGAAAAAGCTATTTTATATATGAGAGATGCAGGCATTGGTTATCAGATATATTTAGCGAAAACCTTGGCAAGTTCATCTCCTCGGGATAATTTCCCGTCTTTCAATACTACAACGGTCACCACCCCGCGAGCCACGGTTTCGCCATTGGTCTTGATGATGTCTTGGTGGAATATGAATCGCGGACCCTTCCTGTCAAGGCGAAGGCAACTGAGGAAACTGTCGCCACCGCGAAGGGATGTGATGTATTCCACTTCAATTTTTCTTACAACTGCATCGATGCCTTTATTGTGCATCTCAATAAACGACATTCCGGCATCTGCGCAAAATTTATGGCGCGTATGCTCCATATAATGGAGATAGTTTGCGTTATTTACTATCTGCTCACAGTCGAGTTCGTAATCTCTGACTTCCATATCCATTATGAAGCAATATTTTTTATTGCTCTCTTTGAGGATTCTCATGATAAATATTTTTATGATTTTCCCGAATCGCCGAGATTATGCGGTTCATAGCCATGTCAAATCCGTCTTTATTTTCAAAAGCGGATACCGGCAGCCAGATGAACCCTTTTTCTCCGCCGCGAAATGGTAATAATATTGAAGTTAAACCTGTTTTGTATTTTTCTAATTCGGAGTAGGGGAGACGGCGTCTTGATAATTCTGAATATTCAGGTTCGCCTGTGTTCTCATTTTTAGATTCCGAAAACAATGTCGCGATTATTGCGTCTTTGTCAAAACGCAGAGTGTGTGGAAGGGTGTTTATCACAGTCACGGGGCGCATGCCATGATAAATATAAAAAAACGCCATTACTATCGGAGCTGCGATACATACGATCATGAATGTCACGACAGCCCATTTAAGATCATCAAATAGAATCAAGGCTACAGAAGATACAAGCAGAACAGAGAAAGCTGTGATCCACGGCATACCGTACAGTCTCAGCATCTCTTTTATAAATACCGATTGCCTCATCCGCAACATTTGTGTCTGAATATCTTCTTGCGCCATAAATTCTATTTTTTCCCGGAATCCCTTATTTCCTTTTCTCTTCTATAAGTGTCAAGGTTTTTAGGTACGAGCTGCTGTACATATCCGGACCCGTCTTCGTTAAAAAGCTTCGACATGTCTATATATTTTTCGCCGTTCCCTTTTTTTATAGGAAACACCTCAGATTTCCTTGCCTGAGCCAGGTCGCCCAGTTCGCAATGTCCGTCAGGCAAAGTGCCGCGCAGGCGTTTGTCGACACCTTCAGGCGAGCATCTTACCGCGACAATCTCGGAGCATGGGGCATATCCGATCCCTGTCCACATTATATACTGATGCTTTACTTCTTCAGGCGAGATCGATTCCCCGGCTCTCAAAGGCTTGCATCCTTCGATTACAACAGTTGCAGTGGTGGTATACCTTGGAATGAAATCCTGATCGATCACCCATCTGTCGGGTCCTTCCGACAAGTCACGTTGTATGAGGTCATGCCAAAAAGATCTGCTTAATGTCTCGGTGAGCAGTTCGGGGGTGATCTCTTTTTTCTTGCGGTAAGGGTCGAGGAGCTTGCACGCAACGGCTTCACGGTTAAACCCGAACCCTTCTTCCTCCCTGCCGGAGTGACTGTAGTTTGTCCTGACGATGACTCCATCTTCAGCGTCACTTAGATTTATCCGTTTGTAGGAGTGGTTGTTTGTTTCAAAATATGCACCGTTTCCATAAGCATCGATCACTCCGAAGTTTGCTTCCACTCCCATAGGGCGGGGAAGGGAATCAAGAAGGTTGGAGAAATCATCTACCGATCTACATTTTTTTAGGGCAATAGTCATGAGAAAACCTTCCCTGTCCATCTGATCCTGAGGAATATCATCATCCTTCAGATTGTAAGAGGCGGTGTTCATTACTGCGAATCCCGCTTCGTTCATTCCCATCCAGGCCTCATCGAGGGCGGAGTCCTCGGCATTAAAAAGGGCGACATATCCCAGCTCTCCACTTTTGCCGGCAACATATTCCACTTTGTTATCGGCATGGCTTGTATCTCTGTTTTTCCAAAGCAGGGGTCTGCCGGAAGGATTCGCATTCGCGCCTATTATGGCGGATGTACACGCGTAAATGTTGGCGATCCCAAATAAAAATGTGGAAGACAGAAGGAGTGTGTATCGTTTTGTCATTTCGGTTCGTTTCAATAATAAGCGGACATATCCTGAGATGCCGGATATCATTATCTGGTATAATATCCGGGTGTCCGGTTATGTTTAAAAATTTTTCACAAAGTTAATCAAAAACTTTAATAATAAAAATATAGGTTATGGAAATGCCTGGAGATATCAATATTCTTGTAAGCATGGTAAATATGAAGTTGCGTGACGGAGGTTACGCTTCCCCGGAAGATCTGTGTCTGTCCGAAGGATGGGATGCGGATGAATTCAAATCCAGAATGTCGGATGGAGGATTTGTATATATGCCGGAAGTGAATCAGTTCAGATGACAATGTCTGAAACCGGGTCATCCCCAATAGATATACAGCTGTCCGGCATCTTAGCCGGACAGCTGTATATCTATTGGGTTGCTTCAATTTGTTGCTTTATAAATTTGAATATGATGGAGTAAACGTGTCTCCATATTTGATATTTCCGGTAGACGCCCCTTTTTTAAGCCACCTTACACGTTGTGTGGATGTTCCATGGTTGAAAGATTCCGGGACTGCATATCCTTGCGCTTGTTTTTGCAGATAATCGTCACCGATTTTTGAAGCCGCGTTCAATCCTTCTTCAATGTCGCCTTCTTCAAGAGAGCCAAACATTTCATTGTCATGGTAAGCCCATACTCCGGCATAGAAGTCTGCTTGAAGTTCGGTGCGCACGCTCATCCTGTTTGCTTCCGTTTCCGACAGATTTGCCATCTGCTGATGAGCGTCAGACAATGTCCCCAGCAGATATTGCACATGGTGTCCCACTTCATGAGCGATAACATATGCGAATGCGAAATCTCCACCTGCATTCATCTGCTTTTCCATTTGTTCGAAAAAAGATAGATCGATGTATAGCGTTTCGTCACCGGAACAATAGAAAGGCCCTACGGCAGAGGTTGCTTGTCCGCAGGCTGACTGCACAGCACCCGTAAACAGCACCATTTTTGGGGGACGGTATGTAAGTCCCAACTTTTTAAATTCTTCAGTCCATACATCTTCAGTACCGGCAAGAATCTGCTTCGCGAAATTGGCATATTCTTCTTCCTGGGCAGTAGGTTGGTATGTGTTTTGAATTTCATCCGTAGATACAAGAGAAGAATTTTGATTCAAGACTGAAAGAGGGTTCCCTCCTGAGATCCAAACGATTAATGCCGCTACGATTAATCCTCCGATGCCTCCGAAACCGGCAATGGTTTTTGTTCTGCCGGAAGATCCCCTGCGGTCTTCCACATTGTTGCTGAAACGTCGTCCGTCAAGTTTCATAATAGAAAAGATTTAAAAACAGATATAATACAAGATTCGTATGCAGCTTGAGCAATTTCACCTTGCGCAACACCGATACATAAGTTGAAGTCATTTAAACTTTTTTGTGGAAATTGTTTTCTTATTTCTTATCTGAAAATCTTTCCCAAAATTTCGTCATATTTTCGGATGTTTTAACCTGTAATCATTGGTTTATTCCGAGAACCTTCCTCTGCTAGTTTCAAAAACGTCTATAAAATCTGACAAAATAATGAAAATGGAAAAATGTTTAGACGACTTCACTATAGATAAAATAACGCAAAAAACGTGTGAAAGTATTGAGCATTGCATATAATATTGCAATGAAGGGGGAATTGTTAATGGGTGTTGAATAAGTTTAAACTCGTGTAATGCTTTCAACATATACAGTTGACAGACGTTTTATAATTACAAAAAGCAATGAAGCAATATGGATAAGTATTCAAGGTTTCGTGAGAAAGTTTGAGTGCGGTTTAAGTTTAGTTAGATATAGTTTATAGTGGAATCGTGAGAGGGGCGTAGTGGAAGCGCCCCTCTCTTTTGT
>JAIDJJ010000226.1 GCA_029052265.1 Muribaculaceae bacterium | reverse complement strand
TCTTCAACTTTCAAAATCTGCACCAAAATCGCCGCCCCTACGGCCTCGAAATTTTAAGGAACGCGCTCTAAAAAACAGTCCGGGAAAATTTTCCCGGACTGTTTTTTTTATAACTGAATTTTTGGAATGATTCTCAGCGAGGTCCAGCAGGGAGGTAATCGAGCCAATATTTCGCCATAGTCTTGCGGAGATGCAGGGTGGTGCCCTCACGTTCGTTGATGGCATGGGTGCGCATCGGATAGCTTACCTGACTGAACACTTTTCCATGCTTTACAAGTTCGTTCACGAGCATTTCGCAGTTCTGGTAGTGGACGTTGTCATCTCCGGTGCCATGGATAAGCAGGAGATTTCCCTGAAGTCCGTCGGCATAAGATAGCGGCGACCCTTTTCTGTATCCTTCGGGATTGTTCTGAGGTGTGTCCATATATCGTTCCTGATATATGGTGTCGTAAGTACGTTGGTCAGCGACAAACGCTATCGCGATCCCTGTCTTGAACACTTCGGGATAACGGAACATCGAATTAAGGGTCTGGCTGCCTCCGCCGCTCCATCCCGTGATCCCGATTCGTTCGGCATCTATGAAAGGATATTGTTTCGCCAGATCCATTACACCCCGTGCCTGGTCTTGGGAAGCGAATGTCCCGACTTCCCCATAGATACATTTCCTCCAGTCTCTGCCTCTCGGGGTGTTGGCACCACGGTTGTCTATGCTGACCACGATATAACCGAGATTAGCCATGTATTGGTTCCAGAGGTCTCCTCCACCCCAGACGTCCTGCACGGTTGAACTTGCCGGCTCGCCATATACTTCCACGATAACGGGGTATTTTTTTGTAGGATCGAAGTTGATCGGTTTGATCATCCATGCGTCAAGCGTGAGATCGCCGGATTTAACTTTTACAAATTCCTTCGGATTGAGACCGAGAGCGGCATATTGTTCGCGTGCCTGTGCGTTGTCTTCAATCACGCGGACAGACTTATGTTTCGGGAAAGAAACCATGTCAATTACCGGGGGTGTGGCTGCATTGCTGAAAGTATGGACCGCCCATTTCCCGGTGGGCGACATATTGTAGCGGTGCTGTCCTGCCTGGTCAGCCGGACTCAGTCTTGTCGCCTCTCCGTTCCCTTTCAGGTTTGCGCTGTACAGATACCTTTGGGTAAAATTGTCGGGGGATGCGATGAAATAGACGAGCCCGTTTTTAATGTCGGTCCCGACAAGCTGTACAAAATCAAAGTTGCCCTTTGTGACGGGTATGATCTCTTTTCCGTCGCGGCTTATCTTGTAGAGGTGGCGCCATCCGTCTCGTTCGCTGAGCCATGTGAAATACCGGTTGTTTTCCAGCCATTCCACATTGTCGTTTGTTTCGAGCCACGCAGAATCCTTGTCAGTAAAAATATTTTCGGGTTCACCGCCGCCTATTTTTGCAATCCATACTTTGTTGGTGTTCTGCTGGCGGTTCATTTGCTGGATAAACAGTTCGTCAGATCCGGGGATAAACTCCATTCTCGGAATGTAATTGTTGCGAGGGTCGCCGGGAAGGTTGATCCACGTGGTTTCACCTCCTGATGCGGCGACATATCCGACTTTTACGTCAGAATTGACACTGCCGGCTTTCGGATACGGGAATCTGTCGAAAGTAGGGTATATGGAGTCGACATTGTTAATGATGTCGAAGAATCCCGTGCCGTCGGTGTCGCTTTGCCAGTAGGCGATAAAGCGGCTGTCCGGGCTCCATCTGAATCCGTCGCGGCAAGAAAATTCCTCTTCGTAGACCCAGTCGAAAGTTCCGTTTACAATTTTGTCGTTGCCGTCCTTGGTGACCTGGGTTATTTTGCCGTCGGAGATATTTTCAACGTATATGTTGTTGCCGGAGACATATGCCACCCTGGAGCCGTCGGGTGAAAATTTTGCAAACATGAGAGAAGATTCAGGAAGCCCTTTCCCTAACTGGCGGAAAGTTCCGTCAGACGGGATGAGAACCCAATAGTCGCCTCTGGTGTCGTAGCGCCACACCTTTTTAGTGTTTGTGTATACAAGCACTTTACTGTTGTCTGCGCTCCAGGATATGCTTCTTACCGGCACTCGTTTGCCTGTGTTTTTATCAATAAACATCGATGCGGGTATAATCACTTCGCGTTTATTGTCTTTCGCACGGTATGCCACAACGTCTCTTCCTCCTTCCGCATTCGGTTCGAGACGGCTGTAGCGTTCGCCGTCTTTCATCCAGTTCATCGCACCCGCGCCTTTCGACTGGATAAGGTTTCCGTTTACAACATCTTCAAGATGTAAGGCTCCTTTTTTGATAGCGCCCGAAGTTTGGGAGAATGGAGAATCGTCATTTTCAGTACGGTTTTCCCATGGCATTATCTGAGCCATTCCGGCATTTGCCGCAAATGCGAGCAATGCTCCGGAAAATAAGTATTTTTTCAGTTTCATAATGGTTAAAAGTAATCTTGCTCTTGTCTGCAAATTTAATGATAAATTCCGTTCTCGCCAAATATCATGACCGCCAATACCATATTTTGAAATAAATTTGACGGGAGTCCAGATTTTGTTGAAATTTTTACGATGCAACTATCTAAGCCTTAGAAGTGTTTCTACTTTTAGGGGATATGCTGTCCCTCTTTTATATACTTTATTCGCAACAAAAGAGTTAATATATGGGAAAGTCAGTAAAAACAGTTATGCAAAAATTTACGAAAATCGTAGCTACCGTTTCCGACAAAAGATGCGAGACGGAGTTTATCAGATCATTGGCAGAAGCAGGAGTAAACGTAGTGAGAATGAATTCTGCTCATCTGGATTACGAAGGGTTTAAAAAGATTGTTGAAAATACGCGGGCAGCAGATGAATCTCTCGCCATAATGATGGACACGAAAGGTCCGGAGATACGCACGGCACCCACGTTCAATGGTTCGCCTCTGTTTTTCAAGGCAGGAGCAAAAGTTGAGATCAAAGGGGATGTGGATCTTCCCACCACGGAGAAAATGATCTCGCTTAACTATCCGTCGATAGCCGATGTGCTCAAACCCGGAGACCGTCTTCTGATAGATGACGGGGAAATAGGGTTTGAGGTGACAGACGTTGTCGGGGAGACCGTCTATGCCTGTGCGGAAAACGACGGGGAGGTTGGATCACGCAAAAGTGTTAACATCCCGGGTGTCAGAATCAATCTTCCGGCTGTGACGGAACGGGACAAGAGAAATATCGGATATGCCGTAGAGCTCGGTGTGGATTTTATAGCCCATTCTTTTGTAAGGTCGGCAAGCGATGTGCATGAGGTGAAGAATATCCTCGATTCTTATGGTGCCGACACAAAGATAATATCCAAGATCGAGAATCAGGAAGGGATAGATAATCTGGAAGAGATTCTGGATGCATCTTATGGAATAATGGTTGCACGCGGCGATCTCGGCATAGAGGTTCCTGCCGAACGTATTCCCGGCATGCAGACCATGATGATCAATAAATGTATAGCGGCACATAAACCGGTGATTGTCGCCACGCAGATGCTTCATTCCATGATAGAGCATCCCCGTCCCACCCGTGCGGAGATCTCCGATGTGGCAAACGCTGTGTATCAACGTGCCGATGCCATGATGCTTTCAGGAGAAACAGCCTATGGCAAGTATCCTGTCGAAGCGGTAAAGATCATGACAGGAGTGGCAAGGGAAGTGGAGTCATCGTTACGGCGCAAGATGGATGTGCCCCCGATGCTTGATGCGGATATAGTGTCGTTTCTTGCCCATGAGGCAGTGATGTCGGAAAACAAAGTCGGAACCAAAGCGATACTTACAGATGCGTTCAGGGGAGTTTCGGCACGCTTCATTGCCTCTTTCAGGGGCAACAATCCTACATTCGCTATCTGTCATAACCGTAATGTGCAACGTTGGCTTGCTCTCAGCTACGGAGTGAAGGCATATTATTATCCTCATGCCGGAGCCGAGATACCCCGGCATTCCGCCGATGCGCTCATGCAGATTGTCGAGGAGGGACGTATAGCCGCCTCTGACCGTATAGCCTATCTCACCGGTACCCGCAAAGGGGCGAGGGCGCTTGAGATCCTTACTCCGGAGGAGATATTCGAGGAAAATAAAAATTGATTTTCCCGCGAAGTCTGCTTTGAATTGCAGAAAAAAAATACCGTGCCTTGGAATTTAGGGCACGGTATTTTTTTGTCTGTTGTCGTTTGTATGGTTACAGCCAGATCGGGGCAAGGTATTTTGCCAGGATATATCCTCCGATTATCAGCCATACGTCAAGGCAGAACGCAAGGACAAATGGCTTGGCACCGGCTTTCTTGAATTTGTCGATACTTGTCTCGGCACCGAGGGCAGCCATTGCCATAGTGAGAAGGAATGTGTCGAAGTAGTTGATCGCGTCTACGAACACGGTCGGCAGCAGATCCAATGAATTGAAGCCTATCACAGCAAGAAACCCTACCGCAAACCAAGGAATGTTTACTTTCCCTTTCTCTGCGGCAGCCCCGTCTTTTGAGCCTCTGCGGGCAACCCAGAAACCGAGAACAAGGAGTACGGGGACAAGGAGCATCACACGGATCATCTTTACGATGATTGACACGTTGGAAATCTCTGTGCCCATCGCGTTTCCGGCACCAACGGCGTGAGCAACCTCATGAAGTGTGGATCCGCAATAAATGCCCATTTCCTGAGGAGTCAGGTCAAGCCATCCCGAACGGTACGCAACCGGATAGAGGAACATGGAAATAGTGCCGAAAATCACGACAGTAGCCACCGCCACGGCAGTCTTGTAAGGCTGCGTACGTATTGTGGATTCTGCACCAAGCACGGCTGCCGCTCCGCATATCCCGCTGCCCACAGAAGTAAGAAGGGCGGTATCACGGTCCATTTTTAACAAGCGTCCAAGCCAGATACCCCCAAGTATTGTCACTACCACGATTATGGCATCAATCACGATGCCAGCCACACCTACATTGACAATATCCTGGAAAGTCAGCCTGAATCCGTAAAGTATGATACCTATACGCAAAATCTTTTTTGAACAGAACTGGATGCCCGGCACCCAGGTTTCCGGGAGATTGTTGCGCAGGGAGTTCGCATATAGCATACCCAGGATAATGCCGATGATCATCGGGCTAAAAGAAATGTCTTTTAGGATTTGAGCCTCGCCTATATAGAAGGCGGCGCATGCGAACAGTGCTATCAACAGTATCCCATGTAGCATGCTGACGCGTGTCTCAGTAATTTTAGGCATAGATAATATTATTTAAATTTTGAGTTGATGTTTATCAAAATATTCGACCGGTCTTTGCGTCGGGAGAAAGGATGTGAGTGCAAATGAACGATACATTTAAGACTTTGCCTGATATTGAGCCACGGAAAAGCGCAATACCGGACTCCGCTATGTCTTGTTTATATGCCGGAGAAACACCGTCGGCGGCAATTCGACTGCAAAAGTAGAAAAAAACATTGAATAAACATACTGCCGCTAAACTTGATTATAAAAAATTGACATTCCTTATACAAAAAAACTCTGTCTCACAAAATATGCAAATTTTTTTGTGAGACAGCAGCCTTTGGATTGTCATTGAAATGACAATGTCGTTATTTTAGCAGTAGATGATCGCCGGTCTGACGGACAATGTGATCATAAAAGTCTTGCGGGTAGCCGAGATAGTCCGGTGCGAGAGGTTTTCCGTGACGGTTGCGTGCGAAGTTGCCGTTTTCGTCCATTTTTTTTCTGTTGCCGTCAAGGTAACGTATCAGCAGGAAGTGTGCGAGATCCCGGTATGCGTCGGTAGCTTCCTTGGCGATGGCGGCTCCCTCTTCGTTGACTCTTTTTTCAAGATTCTCCATATCATTGGCGTTATATAGGGCGAGAAGTTCTTTCTCTTTTTCCTCGCGTGCACCTGCAAACTTTTCTTCCAGGCGGCTCTGCACTTTCCTGATATCGTCGATCATCAGGTCATAGCGGTGGTATGCCTGGTTTGCCACCCAGTTGGTCATCCAGAAATTTGCGGTGGGGGAGAATGTGTAGAGGTCTCCGTTGCCGGGACGCACTTCCTCAGGCACTTCTGTCATGGAGCAATAGAAGGGCATATAGACAGAGGTGTTGGCGTCGTCGGTGCCGAACCAAAGCACACCTCCGATGGGATCAGGGAGATCCGCACGGCTCTGGCTTACGAAGTGCCATGCTGTCTGCTGTGTGGCAACGGCGCGTTCGTGGGTATAGGTCTTGCCGTCTACCTGATAACGGTTGGGTCGGTTGCGGTAAGGCGACTTGTTGGGACCTGCCCCCGGGTCGTTGGTCATTTCATATGGGGAGTCTTCATAATGGTCGCGCATGCGGTCCTGCATGTCCTTGAGCGAAAGTTTCCGGTCAGGAATAATGTAGAGCGGCATCGGGACATCGCTGTCAGCATTTACCCATTCAAACCATGCCTTGTCTTCTTCCGGAGTGGCGAAACGGCGGAAAAAACTCCAGACTCTTCCGTCGCAAGAACGTCTTGTGGCAGAATTGTGCACCTTGAATGCATCGGCGAAAGAGAAATCCTCATCCTTCCCTTTGAAATAGCCATGTTTTTTTGCAAAAGAGAAAAGATCCTTGCAATACATCACGTTTTCTTTGTCCTTGTAGTTGACTTTGCGGATACGGGGTTCATTGGCGTGGGCGCATATGGCGTCATCCGGGATGCGCACCGCAATCCAGAGCGCCCCTTTCTCAGTGCCTTTGCCTATCATTTCCATTACCCAGGCTTCATTTTTGTCGGCGATTGAAAACGTCTCGCCGGTGCTTGCATATCCGTATTCCGCCACAAGATCAGTCATGGTCTTTATAGCCTCCCTTGCAGTGCGGCATCTTTCAAGGGTGATATATATCAGGGAGCCGTAGTCGAGAATTGAGTTTCCTGTAGTGTCTTCCAGTTCCGGGTGTCCACCCCAGGTGGTTTCGCCTATCACGAGCTGGTGCTCGTTCATGTTTCCGACAACATTGAAAGTTTCGGCTGCCTGTGGAATTTCCCCACGGTAGCTGTTGTCTCCCCAATCGATCACGCGCCGCATCTCACCCGGAAGATGTTTTCCCCTTGTAGCATGGAAAAGATCTCCGAAACGAGTGTGGGAGTCGTCGGCATAAGTCACCATGATAGAGCCGTCGACAGTCGCTTTTTTCCCGGCGATGAAGTTGGTGCATGCCTCAGCCGCAGAAGGAATGGATATTGCGGCGGCAAGCAGAATGGTTTGGTAGAATTTCATATTGGTACGATTTTTATAATAATCTCGGTCCTGCCTTGAATGACAGTAAGTTTATCTGTCCCTCAAGGTGCGTTGGAGTGGCTTATGTTTTTATTTCAATTCAAGATTTGAGTCGGATATGAATGCGGGATGGAGTGTGCCGTCTACATTGAAATCGCGCACGGTGACGTCATCCACGTTTTCGAGATATAGCCCGAACACTCCTGCGCTCACAAACCCTTCCCCTTCACATGGACGCCTGTCGAATACCCCTCCCGGATAGCCGGTGGTTTTATTGAGACGCAGGTCGATGTTGTCGAGAGTCACGCGTGAGATCTTTCCGGGAGTTTCGCATCCTATAAATATGCCGTTTTCGGACACAGCGTTTATGTTGATAAAGCGGATGTCGGAAACTTCTCCGCATTTCCCTTGGGTAGCACCTTTCGGGAATCTCCATCCGGCATCTTTATGGTTTCCCCGTGCACGCGGATAGGAGGTGACATATATGGGTTCAGCCTTTCCCCACCACACATCTGAAAAAAGGTGGCAATCAAGGGTTATGTTGGAGAATGTCACTTCTGACACGGTGCCTTCGTCGCGGTTCTGTATGCCGATCCCTCGGTTGGAAGCAGTGATTATGCAATTGTTGAAAAGCACTCTTGAGATGCTGTCCATGTTTTCAGATCCGATCTTGACAGCACACGACCGGGAAGTCATTATGCAATTGCTTACCACAATATCTTCGCAGGGACCGTATTCTTCATATTCCCGGCGGTTCTTGAGGCATATGCAGTCGTCACCGCTTTCAATATAGCAGTTTGATATCCTTACCTTTCTGGAATGATCGATGTCAATTCCGTCGCCGTTCCTGACTTTAAGATTATTAAGTAAGGATATGTCGGAGATTGCCACATCGGTGCATCCCACCAGATGCACTGTCCAGTATGCGCTGTTGGAAATTGTGACATCCGAGATGTTGATTTTCTCTCCGTCGATGATGGTGAGCACATGCGGGCGCGGATCGAAATCCGTGACAGGTTTCAGCTCGAATGAGTCGTCCAGTTCCGCGCCCATGAAAGCCACGGCATTCCCGTCGATTCTGCCCGTTCCGGAGATGGAGAAATTTTTGATGTGCTCTCCATATAGCCACATCATACCTTCTCCTCTGTTGTCTTTGAAGGCACTGACGGTATATACGCTTTCATCCGGATTCGCGATAAGAGTGGAATTTGGCTGCATATGGATATCCACATATGAAGCCATCTTTAGCGGACCGCACATGAATGTTTTTCCGGAAGGGAAAATCACCGACCCTCCTCCGTTGGCTGAGCACAGGTCGATCGCTTTCTGGACAGCGGCTGCATCATCGGTCTTTCCGTCGCCAGTAGCCCCGAAATCCGTGACTACATATTCGTTTGGAGATGCAACTGCCGAGAGTGTGCCGATAGAAAATAAAATATTCAGGAAAATATGCTTCATGATTCTGATTCACGATTTAAGGTGATGTGGAAATCGTGTTTCAAAGTTAATAAAAAATTGAGATTGGCAAGCAAAAAAGAGAGGGATTTCACGTAAAAAAGCGGGATGTGCCGCATAATTCAAGACACATCCCGCCCTTTCCGGGTATGGAATAAAAATCCTATGTATTATTTCAGAACGACTTTGCTGACTTTCTTGCCCTGCTTAACGATGAACACACCGTTTTCGGGATTAGCCACGCGTACACCCTGAAGGTTGAAATACTCTACAGGAGCGTTTTCGTCATCGGAAATGATATCGTTAACACCTGTGTTGTCACCGCCTACATATTTCTCGACAGTGAAATCGCGGAAAGGATTCCAATATTGAGTGGGGGCATTGACATCTTTCTTGAGACCAACCCAAACTTTTGTGGGTTCGGAAAGTTCGAATTCGACATAGTTGCGGTAGAGATCGGGATTGTTGATGAAGCAAGCTGCTGCCTGATATTCAAATCCGGAGTCGCACCAGCCATAACCTTCCTCAGTTACGTCTGCCGTAGAAGGTTCGTTGTCCGGATATGAGTCAAGATCTTCTGCGAAGAGGCTCTTGATGGCTGTCTGATTGTAGAAAGCGTCTTTTTTGCCATACTTGGCACCGTCTTCATCAGCAGGCTTGAGGGGAGTCACATTATCGACATCAAGATCGTATCCGTCTGTCACGTAGATATAGGCGTTGTCTTTTTCTTCTTCGTTGTTGTTGTTGAAGCGATCAAGTGCGGATTCTCCGTCTACCCATGCCCATTCGCCTTTGCATGTCACATATTTGCCTTCCACATTGCCGGCGCCGCCATAGCGGAGGAAGCTCTGCACTCCGAAGCGGTATTTGCCTGCGGGAAGTTCGATCTGCTGACCGAAGTTGTAGGCAGATGCGTTGGTCTTACGGTATACACCGCCTTGCTTGTTGGCATCGGGAGCCTTGTTGCTCATGTCAATGTTGGCACAGTTCCAGATGTCCTGATTTTTGTCAACATTGAGACCTTCAGAGAAATCTCCGTTTTCAAGCGCGATCTCGCCTTCCGGACCTACAAGCTTGAAATTGTCGAAAGCTGTCCACTCATCAAATCTGCCGCCTGTGTTGGCGATGCCGAGACGGAGGTCGCCGCCGGGGTGGTTGAATGTTACAGTGTTGACATATCTGCCTGCCTCAAATGCCGCGTTAGCCTCGGTGAGACTGTTGGGGGAATGTTTTGCGGCATCAAAAGTTTCCCCTTCACCGGGGAGAGACTCGCCGTTGTCGAAAAGTCCGACCACTGCAGATTTGGCATCTCCAAGGAAAATGAATGCATTGTGGTTTGCTCCGTTGCCCATGTTCTCTTTGGCGTCGCCATTGCTTGCATAGCGGTAAAATGCATTGGCTGTCAAAGTATACTGACCTGCGGGTGCATTTTCCACGATCTGATAGAGCTCGAATGCTCCGCTCCAGACTTCGCCGACGCCGTCTGCTGTAGCGGCGAGTGCGCCGTTCCATCCGGGGATGAAAGCGGGATTCTTGAGAACATTGATCTGTTGCCAGGAACTTTCCTGAGCGAACGCGCCGCTTGCGATTGCGGCGATACTGAGCGCGAGGGCTGATTTTTTGAAGTAAAGATTCTTCATAAATGTATTAGGTATTAATTAAAAGGACTTTACCGGGTAGGGTGAAGTATTTATTGTTTTAGGCAGGTACCGGATCTCGATAAGAAATCCGGTACCTTTCGGTTTAGAGTCAATAACCTGGATTTTGTTTCCAGTTGGTGTTGGTGTTAATTTCCCCGGTCGGTATAGGGAACAGACGTTTGTTCACGTCAGCCATAGTTGTCGGGTTGGAGCGAACCTTCCATTCCGCACAGTTTTCAAATTTTCCGAATCTTATCAGGTCGTTGCGACGCCACGGCTCCATGATAAATTCACGGCTGCGTTCGTCGAGAAGTTCGTCAAGGGTGGGAGTCCCGGTCACGTGAGGCGCATGGGCACAGTCGCGCACTTCATTCATGAGGGAAGCTGCTGTATGTCCCATTGTCGGAGTGGCACCGCGGAGAATACATTCAGCTTTTGTAAGAAGAATGTCGGCATAACGGAACACCGGGATATCGTTAAACTGGAACCTGCTCCAGATGTTGTCGTCGCTTTCGCGGATAGGATATTTGAAAAGACGGGCGCCTTTCATACAGTTCTCGATATCATCCTCAGAGCCTACGTCGAGAAGTGCAATGTTTGCCCATTCGAAATCTTTCTTATAATAGAGGGGACCGTATGGGTTGCGGTGTCTTGCATCATAGAACGCCTGGATCGTATGGTCAGACACGCTGAAATCAGAGTTGTATGATTTGACTTCGCCGACGGCGATCATTTCATTGCGTTCGTCACCGTCAAGAGTGAAGCGGTCTACAGCTTCCGGAGTCAGGATATAGATTCCGGCAAGAGAGTTCTTTGGCGTCCATCCCCATGTGCACACGTCAAGCAGACCGGTTTTACGGAAATCCCACCAGCGGTTCATTTCTGTGCCGCCGGCATATTTCCAAGTGCCTGCGCCATATACCTGCGGGTCGAAATCTATAGCGTAGATAAAGTCTTTTATGTGGACTCCGTTGTCGGGATAGAATTTTTTTCTGTATCCGTCGCCTACTTCAAATATTCCGGAATTGATGAGTTCGTCACACCATTTCACACAGTCGTCAAGTTTCGGATTGGGTGTGTTGCCGTTGACTGTAGTAATGTCGTTTGTATAAACTCCCCAGTTGAGGTAGAGTTTTACAAGGAGGGCTTCAGCCATCCACTTGTTTGGCTTGCTGTAGGTGGAAGCGTCGTTTGCCTCGCTGAGGTCAGGGATTACTTCAAGAAGCTCCTGCTCGATCCATCGGGCAACATCTGCGCGGGGCTGCCGCTCAACGGGGGTGCCTTCCTCTACCGGACGTTCAAGGATAGGAACATCTCCGAACAGCTCCATATTCCAGAAATGGTAATATGCCCTGATGGCACGCAGAGGTGCCACAATCGGGTCTTTACCGTCAGCTCCGCCATAATTCAGGATGCGTGTGTTGGTATAGGATATACCTGATAGCATGTCGCCCATAAGCCCTACGCCCTGAAGGTCCGGGCGGAAATTATGGACAGACCCGTCGCGATATCTGCCGTTGTCGTCATACACACCTGCAAGGCATATGCCTACCGCCTCGTCACCTGATAGGAATACCGCTTCCCAGAAATTTCTTCCAAACCAGGCTTCGTTGCGGGTGTAGGTATAACAGTCGGCAAACTCTCCGCTCACGGCTATCTCATTGTCGGGGAAAGTTACGTATTGCCCGTCCATCGGAGTGTCAAGATCCGTACAAGCTGCGCATCCGGCAGCGATTCCGGCAATAAGGAAAGGCTTGATATATGATTTCATATTAAAATTTACTATAGAATTGATGAAGAGACTGGATTAGAAATTGATGTTTGCACCCACGAGAATCTGGCGAGTACGCGGATAGTGGTCGCTGCGTGTGTCGTGACCCGGCTCAAGACCTCCGAGGTTGATTTCCGGATCGCGTCCTTTATATTTTGAGATTGTAAAGACGTTGTTTCCTGATACGTAGAGACGTATGCTGTCAAGCCATCCGTTGAAACACCCTTTGAATGTATAGCCGAGAGTCACTGTGGAAAGTTTGAAATAGCTTCCGTTTTCAAGCCAGCGGTCGGAAGGGATGGATGAGTATCCGTCGCTCGGATTCTGGAAGCTCTCGATATCGGCGAGTACATTTTTCCCGAGTGCCACGTTGCTCACATATCCGAAGTATGCGCGTGGTTCATTGAATATTTTCTGTCCGAAAACTCCGGTGAAGAATAGATTCAGATCCCAGTTTTTCCAGGTAAGGTTGTTGTTCCATCCCATTGTGAGCTTAGGCTGGGCATTTCCCACGATGACACGGTCTTTTTCTTCCGGGGTATTGGTCAGGATATAATTGCCGTTCTCGTCGCGTGCACGCTCGCCTGATGTCTGCTCGTTGGTTTTGTTATAGGTGTAGAATACGGAGTTGCCGTTTTCATCATATCCTGCCCATTCAGGAAGATAGAATGTGCCGATGGGCTGTCCTTCAAGTATGCGCTGGGTGGT
Organism: Muribaculaceae bacterium; assembly: GCA_029052265.1. Lineage (GTDB taxonomy): Bacteria > Bacteroidota > Bacteroidia > Bacteroidales > Muribaculaceae > Lepagella. The sequence goes on along the minus strand of JAIDJJ010000226.1, from coordinate 5,459 downwards.
GGCGGTGGATGCGCCCGGGAGGTTGGGGTTGTATCTGTTGAGGATACCTGCGTTGAATCCCGCTCCGGGGTTGGATATGCTGATCACCTCATTCTTGTTGTGAGAGAAATTGAGAGAGGTTGACCAGGTGAATCTTCCTTGTACTGGTACGGCGTTTATAGAAAGTTCAACCCCTCGGTTGCGCATTTTTCCGACGTTTGCAGTAAGTACCCCTACGGGGTAGATGGCTGTGGACACAGGATAGTCCCAGATCATGTCTTTGGTGTCCTTGTTGTAATATTCCACAGTACCGTTGATCCTTCCTCCGAGGAATGCGAAGTCGATGCCGAGATTGAGCATTGTGGTTGTTTCCCACTTCAGGTTGTCGTTCTGGTTGCGCGCTGCGGTAAGCCCTTTGTAGCTATGTACCTCTCCTGTCACCGGGTCAACATAATCGAATCTGCCTCCGCTTTTGTAATAGAAACGCGATGTGTAGATATCGAAACCGTTTGAGTTACCGCTCTGTCCCCATCCTGCGCGAATCTTGAGGTCGGCGATCTCAGCCACACTGTGCATGAACTCTTCGTCCGACAGGCGCCATGCGATAGAGAAAGAGGGGAATGTAGCCCATTTATTGTTGGTGCCGAATGTTGATGCGCCGTCCCTGCGGATTGCCGCTTGCAGAATGTAGCGTGATTTGAAAGAATAGTTGGCACGACCGTAGAACGAGATCATCCTTTTTGTGGCTTTTACATTTGCCCAAACCGGATCCGCATCCCAGCTGTTTGCCATACCGATATTGTCCCAGCCTACGGCATCGTCGTAGAAGTTATAGCCGGTTGCACCAAACCCTTCTCCATTGTCTTCCTGTTCCCAAGAGTAACCTGCCATGAGGGAGAGTTTGTGAATTTCGTTAAACTCCTTGTCGTAGTTCGCGAAGATCTCCATCAGCTTCTTGATATCGTTCCAGTTATCACGCTTTGCCTCGCCGTTTCTTTTATGAAGTTCGGAAGTATGGGAATAATAATGCTTGTAGTCTCTTGTATTGTTCTGGTAAGAGAAATTGGCATTCAGAAGGAGTCCGTCGATAATTTTCAGAGAAGCTTTCCCTGTCACCTGATAACGCTTGAACACAGTCTGGCTTTTGTCGGCATCTACCATTATCAGAGGGTTGAAGTTTTGGGAGATGGACAGGTCGCTATAATATGAACCGTCTTCATTGTATACCGGTACGAGCGGAGAATAGTAGTACATCGCGTTGTAGACAGATTTGCCGTCTGACTCGCGGCTGACACCCCATTCTCTCCTGACATTTCCGTTGATGCCCACGCCAAGGGTCAGACGGTCTTTGAGAGTTTTCGTCTCGACATAAGCACGGGCTGTGAAGAGGTTGTTCCCCACACCTTTGATGATACCGTCGCGCTCGATATAGTTGATTGATGCGTTGTAGTTTGTAGACTTGCCTCCACCGCTTATCATGACGTTGTGGTTGTGGGCGAAACCTGTCCGCTGAGTTTCTTTTGCCCAGTTGGTGTCATACCCGAGGTCGTTGGGGAGGTTGATGCCATGGCGCGATGCATAATCGCGAAGCTGTGAAGCCGACATCATGTCGTGGTCGTTTGCCACATTTTCCCAAGATACATATCCCTGATATGATACACGTGCGGGACCGTCTGCACCTCTTTTGGTGGTGACGATGATGACACCGTTGGCAGCCTTTGAACCATAGATGGCTGTAGCGGATGCGTCGCGGAGCACGTCAATGCTTTCGATGTCGGCAGGCGGGATAAGGTTGAGTTCCACCCCGGGGATACCATCAACCACATAGAGTGGTTCTGTAGAGCCGTTGAGGGTTGATGCGCCACGGAGGGTCATGGAGTTCACGCCTCCGTTGGGGTCAGAATTCTGAACCACTACAAGTCCGGGTACCTTTCCTTGCAGAAGCTGTCCGGGATCAGTGTAGGACCCGACATTCAGGTCTTTGGAATTTACGGTTGTGATCGAGCCGGTCACATCCTTACGTTTCATCGAGCCATAGCCGATCACCACGACTTCGTCAAGAAGTTCATTGTTTTCTTTTAGAACAATGTTGAGGTGCGAACCTGTTACTTTTACATCGGCTGTGACATATCCCACATATGAAACACGCAATGTCGCCCCCTGTTTTGCATTGATCGCGAAGTTGCCGTCGATGTCTGTGGCAGTGCCGGTTGATTCCCCTACCACCATTACGGTGGCACCAATAAGTGGTTCGGAATTTTCATCAGTCACGGTACCGGAAACTTTGTTTTGCGCATATGCCGGTATAAAAGATGCCAGACATAATAATACAATTACTAACACTCTTGCTATTAGAGAGTTATAGTAGTTTTGCAATTTGATAAATAAATTGAGACACATGGATGCTTATTAGTTAGCTGAAAAATGTGATGAGTGGAATAGTATGCCTATTCCAGATCTTAAGGTTTGCAAAATTAATGAAAAATTAACAAAATCAATAAAGATTACAAGAATATTTGATTAATTAAAGGTAATTTGTGGATCAATGCACGATTTGTATATGTATAATGACAGAAATATATTTTCTTATTGTCAAAAGTTGATCTTGTTGATTGTAAATAAATTGCTAACTTTGTGGGTGGTAATTGACCCATGCCGGGATTCGGACATAGAGTGAATCCGGACATGTCTCCGTTACATTCTCACAATAGCCAGTAATATTGACCATGAAGAAAAATCTATTCTTTATCCTGGCGGCGTTGTCCGCTGTGTCGTCTTCCGCTGAAGTGCCGTTTTATCCTTCGGCATGGAGCCTTTATGATTATGTGGAGCCTGCCGACTGCAATCTCTTGTTTGATTACAATGGTGAAGGAAAAAAACTGCCCATACTCTGGGGTTTCGACACCGCATGGAATGATTATGCCAATATGCTGAGAGGTGTGCGTCATGCAGGGGCAGAGACTGTAGGTGTGGCGCGAGTCTCTTTCCAGCCGTGGGCAGCTATATCTGAAAAAGGAGTGCTCCCTCCGTTGCTTCAGGAAAATCTTGAAAAACGACTTGAGACAGTAGCCCTGATAGGGAAAAAAGTTGACATTGCTTTGAATCTCGATGGTGGCGAGCCGACAGTGAAATCAATTTATGGAGGTCTGGATGCCTCAAATAATTATGTTGGCGATAAGGACGCGGTGGCGGATGCGTATGCAATGCTGATAGATGCTACTGCGGCTGCGGTGGAGAATGCAGGTTATCGTGTGGTCTCGGCAGCACCTTTCAATGAACCGGATTATTTCTGGAACGGAACTCCGATAGATGTGTTTGCAAAAATCAATGAGCGCCTTAAGAATTTCGAGGAGTATCCGCGTTTCCGGGAAATCAGGATAAGCGGCGGCAACACTCTTAATTGTGACGAGGCTCTTCCGTGGTATACCCAGTTGAAGGATAATCTTGATGAGGGCAACACTCATCAGCTTGCCGGAGATTTCAATCATTATGCTGATTTTTTTGCCACCGTGCGTGCGGACGGGAAATATGCCACTGCCGATGAGCTTCACAATGTGATGGAGGCTATGGTAGGAGTGGAATATGGCATGCAGACCGGGATATGGTGGGGTACAGCCGAACAGGCGCGTGGAGAATTCATGAAGGCGAGTGCGGGGGTGCGCCTCGGGTATGCCGAAAACCGCAAGGCATGGTCAGCTGCCTCAGTCTATCGCGCCCCTTCGGGGAAGGTGCAGGCGTTTCTCGGGTGTTCTGAGCGGCAGGCATTACCTTCCACTTATAATATTGTCTCACGTGACGGGGATTTTTATGTTGACGGATATGGTCCCGTAAGGGAATACAGGGCATCACTTCCCGGCGACCCGAATGGAGGGTATCAGACAGAGTTGCAGAGAAATGCAGAGACTGTGCTTCCCATCAGCCGCGGGGAGGACATCGCGCCGTTTATTTCAGGGGATTATGCCATTGTCAACGGCGCGAGCAAAATGGCTGTGAGCGGCAGGGACGGCTCGACAGCGAATGGTTCGGATATAGTTCAGAGGGCGTATACAGGCGCTGAAGATCAGTTGTGGACAGTAAGAAGGGTGCCGGAGACGCAAGGCGGCGACTTTAGCTATCATTTTATCACCAATACGGGTACAAACCAAGCCCTTGACGACAATAACTGGAATCTTGAAGTTGGGGGTAAGGTAATAGCATATGGCGCGTCGGGGGCAGCCGTGCAGCAATGGGCGTTTGAGTATGACGGCGAAGGATGGTTCCATATCCGAAATAAGCAAAGTGCCCTATATCTTGAATGTGACGGCTCTGAAGGGACTATGGTGCTTCAGCAGGAACGTAATGATTCCCCGTCGCAGAAGTGGCGTTTCCTCCGTGTGGGAGCCCCGCTTGAATTTGAGGCGCCGGCAACCCCGTCAGGGGTGACCGCGACTCCCGCAAGCGCGAGTGTGCTTGTCGAATGGGATGCCGTAGCTGATGCCGGGAAGGTCTCGTATACTGTTTTACGTTCCGAGGATGGGGTGGATGATTATAATACGGTGGCGCGTGGCATTGCAGAGACCGGATTCATTGACAATACGGTTGTGGGGAGCAAGATATATAGTTATAAGATTGTGGCTGAGGATGAGTCAGGCAACAGGTCGGCAGGCTCGCAGGAAGTGACATGCGGTGCGGAGGGAAAGACAATGACGGCGTGGTATCCGCTTGACGAAACTGTGGAAGACAAAGGGGATAACGGCTTTTTGCTAAAGACCCGGATAGACCCAAGCTATCGGACAGGATATAAGGATGGCGTGAAATCTCTGTATTTCAGAGGTACACAATATGCTCAGCTACCTTATTCGCTTTGCCGTGATGATTCGTTTTCAATTGCCTTTTGGGCGCGTACCGGCGTGACATCGGAGGGGAAACGTCTCTTTGCCACAGGTATGAGTGAGAATGAAACATTCTATCTGACTCCGTCTACAGGGGGGCTTATGAGGCTGGTGGCGGTAAATGACGGAATGTCAAAGGAAATCACAGCCCCGGCAATTACCGACTGGACGCATGTGGCTGTGACTGTCGACAACGGGGCGGTTTCCCTTTATGTTGACGGAGAGCTGGCGGGGACGGACGATTTTTCGGAAGTGTTGCCGGCAGACCGCGTATTGTCTTATATAGGAAGGGGGCATGAAGTTGCCACATCTTATGTAGTGGGATATGTAGGCGACCTTAGGGCATATAATTATGCCATATCCCCTGCAACTGTAAAGGAGGCGATGAACGGTGAGTATTCCGGTGTCAATGAGATCGGTCAAGGTGAGACTGAGATTGTAAGGGTGGAATATTTCAGCCCTCAGGGTGTGCGCATGCAGGCTCCGGCGGAAAGCGGTATCACCATTGTAAGGACTGTATATTCTGACGGCAGAGTCAAGACTTTCAAACAGTTGCCGTCGGCAAGATAATATTATATGATAAATAAAGCGGGCGGGACACAGAAGATG
>JAIDJJ010000225.1 GCA_029052265.1 Muribaculaceae bacterium | reverse complement strand
CAAATGATATAAAATATTTTTTTTGGATATTAGATTATAGTTCATATCAATTTTGTATCAATGATATTTTTTTTCCTGATGAACAAGATTGTGAATCTACTCATGTAAGATTTGAAGGAAGCGCGTCGCCTATCTATTATTATACTATCAATGGAAAACAGGAAATATTATCTCGAGATATCGAAATTGCCTATAATAATTTGGTTTGGGATGATGGAGATTATAGTTTCAGGCAGCAAGAAATTATCGAATCATTGCAATATGTAAAGCAAGAAATTATTATTACTCCTCCATTGTTGTGTAGATCCTGTCTTACGATTTCCGGAGATAAATTTTCTGAGATATGGAATGAAAAAAATATATTTGAAAGCGATAGTTTTACCCCTCATTCAGTAATGGTGAAAACTTCAGCTGTACAGTATGAGGTTAAACCGGGAGACAATGTAATAGAAAGCACAGTTGATAATTTAGGCGGGAGTGCTCCCTGTACAATAAAATTTGATTCTTTCTATACAGATGAAGTATCGCATGTAGAATGGCAAATATCAGAAGATGATTCGTTTGAAAATTTGTTGTACAGAATTGCAGAAACAAGCTTTGAATATACATTTACAAAAGAGGGTACTACTTATGTCAGATGTATTGTTAGTAACGAAGATGGCAGTTGTGAGCATTATGGGGATATATACAAGATAGACATAGGAAATTCAGAATTGAATATCCCTAATGTGTTTTCACCGGATGGGGATGGAATCAATGATGAATGGAAAGTAAGTTACCGTTCGCTTTTTGATTTTAAATGTTGGATATTTGATAGGCAAGGTCATCAGGTATTTTACACGGAAGATCCGTCTATAGGTTGGGATGGAAGAAGAGGAAATAACCCCGTACGGTCCGGAGTATATTATTATATAATTACTGCAACAGGATCAGATGGCAAACGTTATAAAAAGTGTGGAGATATAAACGTATTGTTGTCAAAGAGTATTAACGGTCGACAATAGGTTTGGTTATTATTATATTTATCAAATTCGGATGGATCTGAGATTATGAATAGATTTCTGTGCTGTTTCAATCATCACCATTTGTTCATAATTACAATTATCAGACCTCCGATGCCTCATAAATTTTTTGATCATGCGGAATAACAATAATGTCGCCCAATCCGTAGAAGTATTTGGAGCACGGGTGCATAATTTGAAAAATATTGATGTGTCGATACCACATGATTCGTTATGTGTCATCACTGGATTAAGTGGGTGTGGCAAGTCATCACTTGCTTTCGATACCATATTTGCAGAAGGTCAAAGACGATATATAGAGACATTTTCGTCATATGCCCGCAATATGCTTGGTGCCTTAGAACGTCCGGATGTGGATAAAATCACCGGTTTGAATCCAGTCATAAGTATCGAACAAAAAACGGTTAATAAAAATCCAAGAAGTACTATTGGAACAACGACAGAAATTTATGATTTCTTCAGATTGCTTTACGCAAGACTTGGAGAAGCAAGAAGCTATATTTCCGGAAAACCGATGGTGAAATATTCCAAAGATAAGATTGTCTCGCTTTTGCTTGAACAGTATGCCGACAGAAAGATTCAGATTCTTGCTCCAATTGTCAAGAATAGAAAGGGGCATTATAAAGAGCTTTTTGAAACTCTTAGAAAAAAAGGTTATTTAAATGTGAGAGTAGATGGCGATATAAAAGAGCTTGTTTATGGAATGAAGCTTGACCGATATAAAAACCATTCGGTCGAACTCGTAGTAGATAGACTTAGAGTCAAAGAAAATGATCTTCAACGTCTGCGTTCTACAGTAGATGAGGCATTGAAGCAAGGTGGTAAGCAAATCATGGTTCTTGATATAGAAACAGGACATGTAAGACATTATAGTCAGATGTTAATGGATTCAGAAAATGGACTGTCTTATCCTGAAGCTGCGCCACATAATTTTTCCTTTAATTCACCGCAGGGTTATTGCCCGAGATGCCGGGGTCTTGGGGTCGTAAATCTTGTTGATGAAGAGAAGGTCGTGCCCAATAAAGATCTATCAATATATGATGGCGCATTAGAACCCCTCGGAAAT
>JAIDJJ010000224.1 GCA_029052265.1 Muribaculaceae bacterium | reverse complement strand
TAACGCCCGCTCTCTGCAAACGAGTCTGTCAATGCGTAATAATTGATGAACCCTCCGCAGACCATCACTGCTCCTGACAAAATGGCTGTGAAACGCACCCCCATCTTGTCAAGTATAATTCCGGCAAAAATCAGGAAAAATACAAATACATTTAAAAAAGTCTCTGAACCGGCAAATCTGCCATAGGCAGACGGATCCCAGCCCTTCGTGCTCTGCAGATATTCCTGCAACGGAGAAAGCACATCAACGAATATATAGGCGAAAAACATCGCCGACGCCAACAGTACGAGCGCTGTCCAACGCGCCCATGCCTTGTCCCGCAGAAGTTCCTGCGGTGCCTGAATAGAATTGTTTGTGGTAGACATAATATAGATTAGTTCGATAATTTTCCACATCATCAATCCTGTGTGGCATCCGGATAAACCTGCATGACCGGATACTCACAAGACAGATAAATTATTATATGCAAATTTACGCCTTTTAATATTATAATCCAAACAGAAAACATACCAATATCAATTTAGTCTATACGTTTACCCAATCAATCAAGAGAAAGTGGATGAATATTTTGTTAAATTTTACGGAATATTTTGTAGGCTTATTTAAATATTTTAACTTTGCAAAAGAAAATCTCCGTCTTGACGGAATTTGAAAAACAACGCTAACCGTTCTCTCCGGAGAAACAACAAACTACATATGACACGACCCTTATTTCGCGCTCAAAAAAACACAAATAAATTCCATAAACCCTTATTAACTAAAACAACCAACTTATGAAGAGACTATTGCTCTTTGCCGTAGCACTTCTCAGCGTAGTTTCCTGGGCATACGCTCAGAACAACTCAATGACGTGCAGCGGTTCAGTTATCGATGAACTTGGGGAGCCGCTTATCGGTGTCACAGTTCAAGCGAAAGGCACATCGGTTGCAGTACCCACTGACATCGACGGTAAATTCTCACTTAAAGTGCCTGCCACAACTAAAGATATCCAAATTTCATATATTGGGTATAAAACACTTGTGCTTAAGGCACAACCCGATATGGGTGTCATCAAAATGGAGCCCGACTCCAAAATGCTTCAAGACATTGTTGTATCTCAGTCAAAGGCAAGAACCCGCGAAACCCCTATTGCAATGTCGGAGTTAACTGCAGGACAAATTGAAGCCAAGCTTGGCAATAAAGAATTTCCCGAGGTACTAAAAAGTACACCCGGCGTATGGGCCACTCCTGACGGCGGTGGCTACGGCGATGCAAAAATCAACATGCGTGGATTCAAAGCCCCCAACGTTGCAGTGCTTGTTAACGGCATCCCCATGAATGACATGGAATGGGGTGGTATATATTGGTCAAACTTTGCTGGTCTTGGAGGTGTGACCACCAGTATGCAGACTCAACGCGGTCTTGGTGCAGCCATCATCTCATCTCCTTCCATCGGAGGAACAATCAATATCACGACTCGTGGACTTGATGCAAAAAAAGGAGGTTCCGTATGGTATGGAATGGGTAATGATAATCTCAACGATGTTGGTTTCAGCGTTTCTTCAGGACTCATGGACAACGGTTGGGCTATAAGTGTGCTTGGCAGCCGCAAATGGGGAGACGGTTATATTCAAGGCACAGAATTTGAAGCCTGGAATTATTTTGTAAACGTCTCTAAGAAGATTGCAGACAATCATCAGTTGTCTCTGACAGCCTTCGGTGCCCCACAATGGCACAATCAAAGAAATGCTGTTTATGGCACTCTTTCTATTGAAAATTGGCAAGGTGCCAAAGAATATATGAATGGCGAAAGCATGTATAAATACAACCCTACCTATGGCTTCGACAATGAGGGTCGTCAGCGCACTGCTTATCGTAACCAATATCACAAACCCATCATTTCTCTAAACCATATCTGGCAGATAAATGAATATTCTTCATTGTCTACTGCACTTTATATGTCGTTAGCAAATGGAGGCGGATATTCAGGTCAAGGTCGCACAAGCAATGATCGAAACAAATGGAGAGGCGCTTATAACGGTGCCATCACGACTGATCTGCGCCGTCCTGACGGCACATTCGACTATGGTGCGATTCAAGATATGAACGCTGCATCCACCACCGGCTCTTTAATGGCTATGTCGGAGAGCGTCAACAGCCATGAATGGTATGGTCTGGTATCAACATATAAGAACGAGATACTTCCAAACAAACTCACGCTTACCGGAGGTGTCGACATAAGATATTACATCGGTCATCATAAGAACAAACTTATCGATCTATATTCCGGAGAATACTTCATTGATGATTCTGACCGTGCAAACGTAAAACCAGAAAACAACAGTGCAGCTCTGGATCCCAATTGGAAATATGAGAAATTGGGTGTTGGAGATATCGTATATAGAAATTATGACGGCTTCACTCATCAGGAAGGAGTTTACGGACAAGGAGAATATAAGATATTAGACGGCGCGATCACCACATTCCTTGCCGGCTCTATCAATATTACAAGCTATAAGAAGAAAGATATGTTCTACTATGATGCAGCCCACGGCACAACATCTTGGCATTCTTTCCTCGGGGGAACTGTTAAAGGAGGCGTAAACTGGAATATTGACCGCCACAACAACATTTTTCTCAATGGTGGTTATATTTCAAAAGCTCCTTTCTTCTCCTATGGTGTATTCCTCAAGGCAGACCAAAGCAATGCTGTCAATCCAAATGCAAGAAACGAGAAAATCGGTTCTGTAGAACTTGGATATGGTTTCCATTCTCCAAAATTCTCGCTCACTGCCAATGGATATTTCACTAAATGGATGGACCGTAGCGACCGTGAAACAGTTAAACGTGGTGAAATAACAAGCGGACCCGACGCTGGAAGCTACTATTCTCTCAGCCTTGAAAATGTGTCTGCCCAACACATTGGATTTGAAGTAGACTTTACTTATCTTCCGGCAAAATGGCTTGAAATTCAAGGTATGTTCTCATGGGGTGACTGGATTTGGACCAATAATCCCAAAGGGTATTATTACAACGAACAGGGTCAGCCTCTTAAAAACATTGTGAACGGAGAACTTGCTTCAGGTGTTCTTTCAGACGACCACGCATGGGGCGTTATTAATCAGAAGAATCATAAAGTGTGCGGTTCCGCCCAGACCACTGCCGCTCTCGGAGTCACCTTTAAACCGTTCAAAGGATTCCGTATCGGAGCAGACTGGACGATGAGCGCACGTAACTACTCTGATTATTATCTTGATGCCTCAAGCCTCGAAGTCAATAAAGCCCTTACACTTTCCGATCCTTGGGAAATTCCTTGGGGTAATGAATTCGATCTATCTGCAAGCTACAAATTCAAGATGGCTGGTCTTGATGCAACAATTTACGGTAATGTTTATAATCTTTTCAACTACTATTACGTAAAGGATGCTCAGACTCCGTATAATGTGAATGGCACTTGGCAAAATGCAACTTATGCAATTTATTCATTTGGCCGCACATTCTCCTTGAAATTAAAAATCAATTTCTAACATTTTCCAAGATTTCATTTATGAAAAGAATCAATATAAAATCGGTTTCACTTCTCACTGGAATCATTCTTTTGAGCGGATGCAGTGAGAACGCTTGGAATGATCACCTTGACGGTTTTGAGGTGCCTCCAATTTCTTCCAAGACTGAGACCATAAACTATACCCTCACTGCTGACGACTATAAGGCTATAGCATCCAACTCAACCAATAAATCATTGGCTTCTGAGGCAGGAGAATCTGAAGAACTTGCAGCGATCGGAACAAATGGATATTTTTCAACCGCAGCCCAGGCACGCAAATATATCCCGGCATTCGTTTCCAATTCTTCATTCCCATATTTCACGCTCAACAACGGGTCATCTCTAAAAATCGGATATGACCTTGCCACAAACCAACCTGCAGAAGTTGTCGCTATTAACAACGGTGTCAAAACTTATACCGTTTCTGAGGCAGACTATAAGGAAGCATGGGGCAGCGAAGAAGATTTCATACAGGGATTCGCCCCCATAACCCCTGCTTCTGCAAACCTTGGCGGGATATTGAAAACTCAATTTCCTGATGCCATGTCAGGGGAATACGCCGTCATTTCATACCAAGAAGCATCTGTAAATCCTGTGTTCGGCAATACAGAATCCGGTCCAACTGTCTATATTGAGGAGTCGTTTGCCGAAGGCGTAGGATCATTTACTATCGACAATGTCTCCATCCCTTCTGAACTCTCTTATGTTTGGAACCATGATGCCGGGTATTCTTGCATGAAAGCGAGTGCTTTTGCAAATAAGACAAACTATGATTCAGAAAGCTGGCTTATTTCTCCGGAAGTGAAGCTTTCTGACAATGCAAATGCAATCCTCACTTTCGATCAGGCTGTACAATACTTTGCAGATATCGAGACTGCAAAAAGTGAAGCATCTATAAATGTCAGAATCTCTGGAGGAGCTTGGGAAAAACTCACAGTACCTGGATTTCCAGAAAAACTTAGCTGGTCTTTCGTAGCTTCCGGAGACATCGATCTTTCTGCCTATAATGGAAAGTCAATCCAAATCGGTTTTTGCTATAAGAGCACAGCATCTAAAGCCGGAACCTGGGAGGTTAATAATGTAAAGCTTGCTGACGGAGGTAAAACACGCGCGCTTTCCACAAGAGCCGCTGCCGCCCCGGTTCCGACAACAGGTAAAAATGCCATCTATGTTTTCAATGGATCTGAATGGAATGTGCCCGGATCAATGTTAGTGCTTCAGCCTGACGATTATATTGCAATGGGTCAATCAAAAGGCAATCTTTCAGGAACTCTCCCTGCCCAGCTCCTTCCGACCTATCTTTCACAAACATTGCCTTATGCTGCTGATGACGCTGCCGAAATTGTTGCTTATAAATATTACAATGGAAGCACAACATCATATAAGGCTAACCAGCTTACCAAGACTGAAGACACCTGGGTGATGAATAATGGAGCTACTGTTGACCAGTTTACTAAGAAAGACAATATTTGGCAGTTCAACCCGTCTGTAGAGATGACTCTTCCTTACTCCCGCAACACAGATCCTACATATACATATTTTATGGCATGTAAAGACTGGGTGTTTGCAAATGTAACTAAGAAGTTATACCCGGATGCCTCACCCGCTAACGGAAGCAAACCCGGTCCTCCGTTTATTGACTACCGCGATAATGCAGAATTCTATTCAGGAGTTTCAGCATATTACGGAAATGTAGATGTCAGAGCAAACACTGCCAAGAGCAATGCTCCGGAAGGCTATACAGGATATGAGGGCCTGTCTGATGATGAAATCTCAGAGCTTGTGAAGAAGCGTTTTGCAACCGAAACATTCCCGGGAGCTCTTGCAATGTTGCATGCAGATGCGGAGCCGGTTGCAGGTATGGACGTCACTTATACTTATAAATTTACAGCATATACTTCAGAAGGTGCAAAAGAATATACAATAGTATATATCGTGACCGGTAAAGGAGAATTCACTTTCAGCAGTTGTGACTGGTGGGCAAATGGAAAGCCGGAATAATTAATTATTTCAATAATTGAAAATAGGCACGCCTCATGCATGAGACGTGCCTATTTTTCAATTAAATTACACTTTTAAGGAACGAGCTCTAAAGTGGATATACCTTTATTATTTATCAAGATATTTTGATATGTCGGCTTTGATTTGGGAAGCATCCTGAAAGCCAATGCTGCGATACACTTCTTTGCCTTCAGATGAAATATAAATCAATGCAGGAATCGAGGATATACGGTATTCATTGCTTAAATCAGGCATACTGTCGACATTGACAGTTATAAAATCCACTTTTCCCGCGTATTCCTCTTTTAATTGAGTGAATATCGGCTTAAGCTGTCTGCAAGGGGGACACCATTCCGCTGAGAAGTCTACAACGACTGGAAGACCATTGATAGCAAGATTTGTATCGGTCGATACAGTTTTTTCATTCTGAACAGACTCTTGAGCAGCCATAGAATCAGAAGATTTACTTTCAGAGCCACCGCACGAAGTGATAATTAGTGTAAATGCAGCAGCCAAAGGTAAAATTTTATTTTTCATAAGATATAATAATATAAGATATAATAATGTAGACTATATGTTTAACAAAAATAAAAGGCGTCGGGAATACAACCTGACGCCTTTCTTATTTTATATTTATCCACTTATCA
>JAIDJJ010000223.1 GCA_029052265.1 Muribaculaceae bacterium | reverse complement strand
ATAAGGACTTGGCGGGTTCTTGATTTTTAGCCTCGGCGAGGTATAAACTGAAATATACTTACTTTTTCAGTGCCCTCAACTTATGCCACCGTTTTTTTTATGTCCTGTCTCATGATATCACCCCCGGGATTTACTATAAATACAGCACAAAATTTAAGCTTATGATGAACCTCTGATGTTTCCCGATGGTTATTATATCAGATCACGGATACCGAAAACGTGATGACATTATCCGGTAAGCCCGGGCAACGGAGATGTCTTGACAAAGACTTTTCATTGCCTACACATCGGTTTTTTTATTAATATTTATTCTGTGCTAATTAAATCAAAATTATGACGGCCTGGTCAAGGTAAGGCCTCTATCAAAAAAGGAAAAATCACCTTTTCGTAACCTTGATGTTGCGGGAGTGGCAGACGTGGCGTCTGTAGCTCCCGCTTTCATTTAATTCCCCCGCATCTTTGAAAATACCCCTATAAATCTTCATCCGCAGGCTGAATTATCATCCCGGCATCCTTTCGTGATTGTAGATAACTTGTAGAAAAGTGGTAGAAAACCTGAAGAAATGTCGTAGAAATGCCGTAGAAAAGTGATTTACAACTTATCGGGATAACTATTGCTTTTTATAAAAATTATCTGATATATATATTTTTACATATCGCAATACAGAGTGATACCTCTTTATTGAAAATTATTGTCACACATATCTACATTAAAAAGGGGGGTTTTCTACAGTTTTCTACTGTCAATAATCCGGAAATTTATTAACTTTGCAGTTATCTACAGGGTGTAAATAAAGTCAGCATAAATCTGATTTACAATATAGCCCCCTGTAGATAATATGTCAACAACTGTATAAAGAATTTCAATAACCCATATTTCCAAATTTTCAGGCAAAAACTTATTGGTGGTTATTGACAGCCTTTATTGTTGTTGATTATTTAATTTTTAAAGATTTAAATTTTTATTAAATAAAAAATAAAGATGAACGCAACTCCCAATCTGTCCTCAGCTCAACATCTCAAAGAGGAAATCTCTCGCCTCAAGAAAGAGAAAAACGCCCTTATCATGGCGCATTATTATCAGCGTGACGAGATTCAGGAGATTGCCGATTTCATTGGCGACTCTCTTGCTTTGGCACGCCGGGCGGCTCGTACTGATGCTGACGTCATAGTGATGTGCGGGGTAAATTTCATGGGTGAGACTGCGAAGATTTTATGTCCCGACAAGGTGGTCCTGATTCCGGATACAGAGGCGGGATGCTCTCTTGCCGACAGCTGCGATCCTGTGGAATTTGAAAATTTCGTGAAGCAACACCCGGATCATACCGTCATCAGCTATGTCAACACATCCGCCGCAGTAAAGGCTCTTACGGATATTGTGGTGACGTCAGGCAATGCGCGCAAGATTGTGGAACAGCTCCCGCAGGATGAGAAAATAATATTCGGTCCCGACCGCAATCTTGGTGAATATATAAACAGTGTCACCGGACGCAGCATGCTTCTATGGAACGGTGCCTGCCACGTGCATGACCGTTTCTCTCTTGAGAAAATTGCGGAAATGAAGAAGGCTCATCCAAGAGCGAAAGTCCTTGTGCATCCCGAATGTCGCCGTCCGCTGCAGCTCATAGCCGACAAAGTCGGATCTACTGCGGCATTGCTCGATTTCGCAGCTGTAGACGACGCTCCGGAATACATTGTGGTCACCGAAAGCGGTATCCTTTTTGAGATGCGTAAAAAATGTCCCGGAAAGGTCTTCCTTCCGGCTCCTGCGGATGATGCCGAATGCCAATGCAACGAATGCGATTTCATGAAGCTGAACACCCTTAGAAAGGTGTATGAGGCTTTGCGTGACGGCAAGCCGGAAGTGCAGGTGGATCCGGCAATAGCGGCAAAGGCGATCAGACCGATCGAGCGCATGCTTGAAATGTCGGAGTGAGAGGACCGGATCTTGACAGACATATTCATTCTTTATGGATAGAACCAAGAAAAATATATTCGAGCTCACGAACTGCAGTCTCCGCCAATATAAGGAAATGGAAAAACTTCCATTATCCATATTGGCAGACAATGTGCGGTCGATGTATAACATCGGTGCGATGTTCCGCACTGCCGACGCTTTTCTTATAAGTGAAGTGATCTTGGCGGGTATTTCGGGATGTCCGCCGCATCCGGAGATCTCCAAGACAGCATTAGGTGCGGAAGAGAGCGTGGAATGGCGTCATGTGGACGATGCTTTTGAAGAGGTCAGGAGAATGCATGAAGAGGGGTGGATAATATGTGTGCTTGAGCAGGCGCATGACAGCATACCGCTTCAGAATTTTGTGCCTTCGGAAGGTAGGCGTTATCTGCTTGTCGTAGGCAATGAAGTGAAGGGGGTTGACCAGCGTATCGTGGATATGGCGGATCTGGTGATCGAGATTCCACAGGGGGGTATCAAACACTCACTTAATGTTTCGGTAAGTGCAGGGATCGCGATGTGGCAGTTTGCGAGCCATTATCTGTAGATCATTTTCCCTATTGCTTCAGTCAGGGGTCTGCCTCCTAAATAAGAGGCGAGTATGCCCGTCTTGTTTTTTAATCTTACAGAGGGGTTGCGCAGTGATTCTCCGCGCAGCTCCTTTATTTTATTCCAGCAATCGCAAGCTATCCTGCCGGCTTCTTCAGAGAGACCCCGCTCCTTTATGTGGTTTCTGTTTGCCGCAATAAGCCCGAGTATATTGAAATTTGCGCTGAGTTGCCTGGAGCGTGCGGCAGGCAACAGTCGGGGGCAGTTACAGGCCATGTAGTCCACCATTTTCCTGGTCACTTCCAGGACATCACATCTTTTCATTGAAAAGGTGTGGATATAACTTTCCTGATGCTGGCGGTAATGATATAGCGGCAATGCAATGACAGATATCTTTGTCGCCTCCAATACAAGGGGGGATATTATGTCGAGATCTTCATATCCGGTACCCTCCCTGAAACGCACTTCCCTGAATAGATTTTTTGAAAAGAGTTTTCCGCATACAGAATTGTTGATTGTTTTCTGATAAAGTATTTTTTCAAGGGCTTTGACGGGGGTGAAAGTTTTGATTCCAATCTGCCCGGGGATTGATTTCATAAAATTGTGGCTTCCTAATAAATTGGCAGAAGACCGGAAATTATGTATATTACCGCAGACAATATCTGAACCGGAGTCTGCCATTTTCTTCGACAATAGTTCCAGAGCTACAGGGGGGAGTAGGTCGTCGGAGTCAAGAAATAGCAGGCAAGAACCCTTTGCCGCTGTTATGCCGGCATTCCTGGCAGATGATAGCCCGCCGTTTTTTTTATGCACCACTCTTGTTTTGGGATTAAGAATAGCTGCCTTTTCACATAACTCCCCCGAACGGTCGGTCGATCCGTCGTCCACAAGAATAAGTTCCCAGTCGCAGAAAGTTTGGGAATACACACTTTCTATTGTTTCTTCAAGATATTTTTCTGAGTTATATACCGGGATTATGATTGAGATCATGAGAGGCTGGACGGGAGCATTTAAAAGAGTGGGTAAATAGTGAGCTTTTATTGCGGCAACCGGAAAAAATAAGCGTCATACCGACTGCCGGATATGACGCTTATTAAAAGATATGCCACTGACCGGGATATGGTATTCCGGATCAGACAGTGAGGATCTCCTTCTCTTTTGCGGCGAAGATCTCGTCGATTTTCTTCATATACTTGTCATGGAGTTTCTGAACTTCGTTCTCGGCATCTTTCTCGGCATCCTCGCTGAGACCCTGCTTGATCTCTTTCTTGAGACCTTCTATTGCTTCGCGGCGGGCGTTGCGTATAGACACCTTTGCAGTCTCGGATTCAGCTTTACTTTGTTTTACGAGCTGCTTGCGTCGGTCTTCCGTAAGAGGGGGGATGGAGAGACGTATCACCTCGCCGTTGTTTTCAGGAGTTATACCGAGTTCAGAGTTAATGATAGCTTTCTCAATTTCTTTGAACATCGATTTTTCCCACGGTGTGATAGCGATGGTGCGTGCGTCAGGCACGGAAATATTTGCAACGTTTGAGATAGGAGCCTGCGAGCCATAGTAGTCAACGCGGATTCCGTCGAGCAGACGAGCGGAAGCTTTGCCTGCGCGGATGTGCGAAAGTGTGTCGTCGAGATATTCCACGGCGAGTTGCATGTTGTCTTTCGCGTTGTCGAGATATTCCTTAACTTCCATAATATATCTATTATCAATTAGTAATTATCAATTATCAATTAGTAATTAGTAATTGTCAATTATCAATTACTAATTACTAATTAGAGTTAATCCACCAGAGTGCCGACATTTTCTCCCTTCAGCATTTTTGCAAGATTCCCTTCGATGTCCATATTGAATACGTATATGGGCATGTGGTTTTCCTTGCAGAGTGCTGTTGCGGTTATGTCCATCACTTTGAGATTTCTGGCGATCACCTCTTCATAAGTGATATGGTCAAACTTAGTGGCGAGGGGATCTTTTTCAGGATCTGCTGTGTAGACTCCGTCTACGCGTGTGCCTTTAAGCATCACGTCTGCCTCGATCTCGATGGCGCGGAGTGCCGACCCTGTGTCTGTGGTGAAATAGGGGGATCCTGTGCCGCAGCTCATGATTGCCACAGTTCCCTCTTTCATTGCCTTGATTGCCTCCCATTTTGAATAAGGGTAGCCTATAGGGAACATAGGGATTGCAGTAAGCACTTTTGCGGGCTGTCCGATAGCCTCAAGTGCAGAACTGAGTGCGAGGGAGTTTATTACTGTGGCGAGCATACCCATCTGGTCGCCTTTTACTCGGTCGAAACCTTTTGAAGCACCGGAAAGACCGCGGAATATGTTTCCTCCGCCGATTACAATACCGACCTGCACGCCACTGTTGACAGCTTGTTGTATCTGTTGGGCATAAGAATTAAGGCGTTCTGTATCGATGCCGTGACCTTGTTTGCCCATGAGCGATTCGCCCGAGAGTTTAAGAAGAATGCGGTTATATTTCATTTTATTTCTTTTTTCTTTTTTAGATATGTTTTTGCCGGTATGGAGACAGATGATCAGAGAATAGGGCGGACAATACTGTTTCCCTTGACATTACAATCATTCTTCAGAGATCTACTCTTACCAGTTTTCAAAATTAATAAAAACTTTGAAAAGAGAGTGTACATGATTATTTAAAATTAATAATAAATAGGATGTTTTTAAACATAAATCACTTTTTACAATAAAAATAACACCTGTAGATAAAAATTTTTTCAAATACTATTGCAAGAAAGAGAAAAAATGTCTAACTTTGCAGTCGCTTGAAGGAAGAGACCTTCTATGATAAAAGATGAGATATCAAATCTTTTATTATTAACATTTAGGAGAGGTGGGTGAGTGGCTGAAACCACCAGTTTGCTAAACTGACGTAGGAGCAATCCTACCACGGGTTCGAATCCCGTCCTCTCCGCAAAAATCTCCGAAACACCCTGTAAGCATTTGCTTACAGGGTGTTTGATTTCAGGCGTATGTAATGAAGGGTTCAAATCGGAAAAAGCACTTGTTTAATGCCGGTATAGTCATAATTGGAGAAGGCTCGATGTTACAGTATCATCCATACAAATATAATATTTATTATATTTGTGCTTTTAGGAGCTACGCGCTATCAACATAAGCTTTACTTTTAAAAAATTGAAAATTTTTTGGTAATTTTGCACTGAAATTAAAAGTAAACATCCTCTAAATGCGTTAACTTTAAAAAGAATATTATAAAATGGATTTATTATTAAAAAGAAATGGATTGAAGGAGAAGGTGGTTTCGTTTTTATGGCAGCATATATTGCTTATGGTCTCTATATTTATCATGACTTTGGGAGTGGCACTTTGTGTGCGTTCAGATATAGGGAGCAGTGTGATCTCTACAATTCCTTTTGTGATGACTCTTGCCGGAGAAACAGGAAAGGTTCCGGCATACACCATAGGGGAATATACCTATATAATGAATTTTATACTTGTAGGTCTGCAGATACTTATTCTCAGGCGCAGGTTTCATGTTGTACAGTTATGTCAGTTGATAATAGGGTTTGTTTTCGGTTTTTTTCTTGACGTCAGCATGTGGCTGACATCCGCAATAAATTATGATGGAGTAATCTCCGAGGTGTGCATACAGCTGTTAGGATGTTGTGTGCTTGCAGTTGGGATCTCGTTTGAGATACGGTGCGGGTCGGTCACTATGCCGGGAGAAGGCAT
Source organism: Muribaculaceae bacterium (assembly GCA_029052265.1). Classification (GTDB taxonomy): domain Bacteria; phylum Bacteroidota; class Bacteroidia; order Bacteroidales; family Muribaculaceae; genus Lepagella. Next base: position 8,413 of record JAIDJJ010000223.1, on the reverse strand, counting down.
TACGGTAGCAGTCTCCAAAGCATCGGGAATGCCTTTTGCCAAAGCAAAGATCATTGTAGACACCTCTTTGGTTATCATAGCGGTATTGTTGGGATATATGTTTTTTGGAACGTGGCAATGGCATGTGGTAGGTATAGGCACGTTGATCGCTATGTTTTTTGTGGGGGCGGCGGTAAAGTTCATAGACCCGCATATGGAATGGTTCTCACGTCTTTTGTATAATCGCCCCGGTTTTAGCCGCTATCTGTATGGGCTTGCCCGCTATATTAAAAGAAAAAACTGAAATTAATATTTGTTTGTAGATTTAAGTAAAAGTTAGTATTTAAAATTTGGTAAAAGTTGAAATTAATACTAATTTTGTAATGATTTCAAAAATGTTAAATCAAAATGGAAAGATTAGACAACTATAGCGATGTGCGGATCACAGAAATGATCCATGAACGGGGGATGCGTCCCTCTGTTCAGCGTATAGCCGTGATGTCGTTTGTCGCCAATGCCGGAAGCCATCCCACTGCGGATGAGATTTATGGTACGCTGTCTGAAAAGTTTCCCTCTTTGTCGCGTACTACCATCTACAATTCCCTGCATGCTCTGGTTGATGCAGGATTGATAAGAGAGCTTGAGATCGAAAGCGGCAACCGTCGTTATGATCTTGCACCGCAGCCTCCTCACAGCCATTTCGTATGCAGGAGATGTGGAAAGATTGTCGATATGGCGTTGCCTGAAAGACTTAAGGATTCGGCTACACCGGGTTATATGATCGACAGCGTGGATTTATATTTTAAAGGAATCTGTCCGGATTGTTCAATAAAAATCAATAACTAAATAACTAAATAACTGAATAACTATGAAAGAATTAAAAGGAACAAAGACTGAACGTAACCTTCAGGAGGCATTTGCCGGCGAATCTCAGGCAAGAAACAAGTATAGCTATTTTGCATCTAAGGCTCGCAAAGATGGTTTTGAGCAGATTGCTGCCATTTTCGAGGAGACAGCCAACAATGAGAAGGAGCATGCAAAGCTTTGGTATAAACTTCTCAACGGCGGTGAGATTTCCGACACTATGACCAATCTCCGTGAAGCTGCCGAAGGGGAGAACTATGAATGGACTTCAATGTACGACCGTATGGCTCAGGAGGCGGAAGAGGAGGGATTCACACAGATCGCTCACAAATTCCGCATGGTGGCTGCAATCGAGCGTCATCATGAGGAACGTTACCGCCGTCTGCTCGCAAATATTGAGGAAGGTATAGTTTTCTCTCGTGAAGGCGACACTATCTGGATCTGCCGTAATTGCGGACATGTGGTGATCGGGAAGAAAGCTCCGGAGCTTTGCCCGGTATGCGCACATCCCCAGAGCTTCTTCGAGATCGAGGCGAAAAACTATTGATATACTAAATCTTGATAAAATAAAAACTCCTTGCAAGCCAAAACTTGCAAGGAGTTTTTTTGATTATAGACTAATTTACGCTGGTAAATGTCTTTATAGGAATAAAGGGATTTATCAATATTCCACCCTGACAGGTGTTGAGGTATAGTTTTGCAGATATGATTTCCAGCTATCTATATCTTTAATAGATTCGCGGTCCCAGGCGAATCCCCATGAGTAGCGGAGAGTATCTGCAGGTTGAATTGTGGTTAATCCGAGCACATGGTTATCCAGGTCTGATTTGCGTCCGAACTGTTTGTCGCTTACAATTCCAAGTAATGCCCTGCCATTGTCGGCACCTTGTGTGGGATCTGAATAGGCGATCATATTTTCGCTGAAATAGGGTTGGAAATCATCGCGCAACGGAAACCCGACAGCCACTTCTACCGGTTCGGCAAGACCGTCATACCATACTTCAGTGTTGTTGAGATAGCTTCCGGCATCAAGAGAAATCAAACGGTGTTCCACCACTGCGGAATCGTTGCCTATAACCGTGGGAGCGAAATCAAGACGTGCGGTGAATCGCAGCGGACCGTTGTCAAGTATCTCGGCTTTTTCATAGCACCAGGGGTATCTGACGGTGTCGTTTTTAACTATGGCGGCAACTCCGGCTCCCAATGTCGGACCTACCGCATAGCAATCCATTCCTAAGCCGTGGTCGATATGATAAGAGATCGAATTGATAAACTCTTCAGCAAGCTTAGGATCAATCTTCCTCAAAGAATCGGCTTTCTGCCATGTTGCAGGATCTGTTTCCGGTCCGTAAAGTTTTTCGAGGATCTGATCGTCTGTCTTGTGCTTGAAAAAAATGTCGTAGCCGAATCCACGTTCCCCTTTTGCCTGAGTGGCGGGACCGTATGCGCGGTAGCCGTTCACTTCGTTTTCCCATGCCATGTCGTCGGCACGTTCCGGATAAAGCCGTCCGGATGTGAGATTGGCATAAGAATGGATAGTGTCGGAAGGAAGCACCATATATTCAGCTGACCCTCCGGCAGGCAAAGAAGTCTGGAATATCAGTTTGCCATCGTGAGTGAACTGTGAAGGAATCTCGTTTCCTTCCGCATCTGTGACGTAGCAATATGCCGAACCGAGGCGTGTCAGGATAGAATCTTTTGACAATTCCACGGTAGCCTGCGAGCAATCGTTGCCGGAAACATTGCTTACATTAACCTTCACTTTCCCTTGCTGACTACACGCCCCTAACGCCAATGCGAGCATAAGTAGCATTCCTGATTTGATTTTCATGATGGATAAAAAGTATTTATGATGACTTCTTGTTTAACGGATAAAATCCTATATTCTTGTTAAGGAGAGAGCCCATGCTCCGTAAAAATGGTATGAAATAGCGGAATCATGGTATAATCTTATACGTATATTTGTGTTAATTTTGTAAGTGCCTACGAAAAATAAATGTGCATATGATTTGCCTATAGTGTGAGCGAGATATGAAGACGTGAAGATGGAATTATGGGGTTCCATAACGACTGATGAACGGCTTTATAGGTTGCCGCGATATATGCCTGGCATGTGTTCATTTATTTTTCTTAGGCACTTAACTATTGGCATTTGGTCTTTGGTCGCTGAATTAATTAGCAAGTAGTAATTAATAATTTGCTATTGCTTCTTGTAAATAACAAATTAATAATTATTCATCACTAATTAATCAGAGGTCATTGGTCATTAGATAATTATACATAATGAATTAAATCTGAATCTCACAACTCAAAACACAAAACACTCAACTCAAAACTGAATATGGAAATTAATCTTAAGGATATCCATTCTCCCGCAGATATCAAGGGAATGGATCTTGAACATCTCTACCTGCTGAGCGAAGAACTCAGAGGAGCACTTATGCGCAAACTTGGAGCACATGGCGGTCATGTGGGACCCAACCTCGGTGTCGTGGAGGCTACCGTAGCACTCCATTATGTATTTGACGCTCCGAAAGATAAAATTGTCTACGACGTCTCACATCAAAGCTATGTCCACAAGATGCTTACAGGACGTATCGAGGCATTCCTTGACCCTGCAAAGTATGATGATGTCACAGGTTACACCTGTCCCCGCGAAAGCGAGTATGATCTTTTTGAAGTAGGACACACCTCTACTTCCATATCCCTTGCCACCGGTCTCGCAAAAGCGAGAGACCTTGTCGGCGGAAAGGAAAATGTGGTGGCGTTTATAGGTGATGCATCTCTTGGGGGCGGCATGGCACTTGAGGCTCTCAACTATGCCCCGGAACTTCATTCAAATATCATCGTGATCCTCAACGACAACCAGATGTCTATAGCCGAAAACCACGGTGAACTCTATTCCCATCTTACAGAGCTTAGAAACAGCAACGGCACATCTTCCAACAATATCTTCAAGGCACTCGGCTATGAGTATGTCTACGTTGAGGAGGGTAATGATTTGAGGGCACTCATAAAGGCGTTCAGAGAGGTGAAAGATAAGCAATGTGCCGTGCTCGTGCATATCAACACAATGAAAGGTATGGGATTGCCATGCGCGGAAAGCCATAAGGAGGAATTCCATTTCACGGCTCCGTTCGATTTGAAGACAGGAGCGCCACTTTCCCCATATGCAGCTGAAAGCTATGACGATATCTTTGCTTTGAGGATGCTTGAAAAAATGCATTCCGGTAAAAATGTGGTGACACTTTCAGCCGGGACTCCGGCTGCGGTCGGTTTCGGGGAGGAAAGGAGAAAGCTTGCAGGAAGCCAGTTTATTGATGTGGGTATAGCCGAACAGGATTGTGTTGCAATGGTTGCCGGACTTTCAAAAGGGGGTGCACGCCCTGTGATGGGAGTGGTTGCCACATTCCTTCAGCGAGCCTACGACCAGCTTTCTCACGACATCGCCATAAACAATCTTCCTTCTACGTTTGTGGTGTTCTATGGCAGCTTGTTCGGAATGAACGATATGACTCATCTTGGATTTTTTGACATAGCCATGGTGTCAAGCATTCCCAATATCAAACTGCTTGCGCCCGCTACAGTTGAAGAGTTTATCGCCATGCTCGACAAGAGTGTTGACAATTCGGAGGGTCCGGTGGTGATTCGCATACCCGGTGGTAAGGTCTGTCATCAGGACACTCCTGTCAACACAGATTTCACAAAATATGAAATAGTGGAAAAAGGTGAAGAGGTTGCACTGATAGCTGAAGGCCCGTTCCTTTCCACGGCAACGCAGGCGGCGGATATCATGCGTGAGAAAGGTGTCACCCCGACCGTTATCAACCCGAGAATCCTTTCAGAAGTGGATGCGGAATGCCTTGATTCCCTGAAAGGATACCGGCATGTGATCACGATTGAAGATGGTATTGTGGATGGCGGCTTCGGGCAGAAAGTGGCGGCATACCTTGGAGAATCGTATGTGAAGGTCACATGCCTCGGTCTTAAGAAAGAGTTCCTCGACCGCTTCAAAATCTCAGACCTTCTTAAGGCAAACAATCTGACACCCGAACAGATTGCAGCATTGGTGTAAGTCGACAGATAAATTTAATACAGATAAATTTAATAAGGAGTTTATCAACAATAAACCGGGAACAGGTCTTACTAACCTGTTCCCGGTTTATTGTTATTTCGCGGCTCTGAGTTCGTTTCCGGAAGAATTGCTGTCGAGCTTCTTGAGTCTCAGCAATGCTTCGAGATAATAATAGTCGGCATATATTATAGAGGCGTCTATTTCTGATCCTGCCGGCATATGACCAACGGAATGGTCAAGAAAAGAAAGCCGCCGTGAGCCGGAACGATACTTGTCGCTGCTGAGCGATGAAAGCATCTTCACGGCAGCCTCCTTATAGGTCTGTTTTCTTTCCCCATGACAATATTGCTGAAGTTCCAGAAGAGCGGATGCCACCACTCCCGCAGCGGATGCGTCGCGTGGTGCGTCGGGTATGGAAGGGTCGTCGAAATCCCAATAAGGCACATAATCTTCCGGAAGACGGTTTAGATATACGTCTGTCACCTTGCATGCAAAATCAAGGAATTTAGGGTCTTGAGTCTCACGATACACCATTGTATATCCGTAGATAGCCCATGCCTGTCCACGTGCCCACATGGAAGTGTCGGCAAACCCCTGATGAGTCATCCCTTTCAGGAAAGTACCGGTTTCCCTGTCATATACAGCCACATGATAGCAAGAGTAATCCGGGCGGAAATGATGTTGCATTGTGGTTTCGGCATGTTTTACCGCTATGTCATGAAGATGAGGTTTATTGCCGTTTTTAGCCGCCCAGAAAAGCATTTCCAGATTTATCATGTTGTCCATGATAGTGTTATGTCCTCCAAACATATCCACATTTCTTGGCCATGAAAGGAGAGTCCCGACATTGGGATTATAGAGAGTGGCAAGAGTGTCGGCGCTGGCTATGATCACATCTTTATATTTAGGATCTCCTGTAAGGCGGAAACCGTTGCCATAACTGCAGAACATCAGAAATCCGAGGTCATGGTCAAACGCGGGTGTCTTGGAAAGATACTCAAGTTGTTCGGTATATCTGCAGGCAGCTTCCTTGTATTTTTCGTTGCCGGTAGCCTCATATTCATACCACAGCACACCGGGCCAGAACCCGGAACACCATTCATCGCATGTGGCTTTACGCAGATGCCATATGGAATCTGTCGCGGCTATGTTTCTCGGCATGAGGGAATAGTCTGTGCTGTCTGAGATCAGTTGCGTGAGTGTGCGGTCGGTCTGGCGTCCGCAGTATTCGAGAGCTTCGTCCACATCGAATGTCTCCGCAGAGGTGGAGACACACGATGCAAAGACAAAAGAGCTTGCTAAAAGTCCTAAAAAACGCATATTTTTTACCTTAAATGTCATTTTATTTCTGTTTCGCTGGTTATTATGTCGATCCATCCCCTTTCTGTGGTGGACGACGGGGTTATACTGTAGAATCCTGTTTTCGCTCCGATCCATTTTCCGGCTCGGGCCCGGAAAGATCCGGCATTTTTAAATGTTTTGCCGTCTTTGCTGTAGAAAAAGTCGCATTTCCCTTCTTTCCCGACTTTAACACGCAACCATAAGTCACATTCAAGATTGGGATATAGACCTGCGGAATATGTTCTTGTAGGTGAAAGGGTGCATACTGTGCGGTTTTCTTCATTACCTCCCTTCTCGGCATCCCGGCAGGTGGTGAAAACCACATCAAAACTGTCGCCTTTCTTCTCCAGTCCGAGACGTGCATAATCCCATCCCATAACTATTATCCCCGACGAGACATTTTCAGAGGTGGACTTTGCCGACACCCTGACCTTGGAAGTAAGAGTAAACTCTTCGGAGGGAAATTTCTGAAGCCACAGGTTAGGGACTTCCCAGAAGTTGACGAAATCTTCAGAAAGTTTGTGTCCGTATATTCTCATCAATCCTTCGGGAAGAGGAAAACCGAACAGGTCGTTGTAATTTCCGTGCCATTGATAAAGGAGTGATGGTGATGACGAGTCGTCAGGTTTGCAATCTCCGGATATGACCGGTTTTTTCCACTTCCTAACCGGATCTCCGCAGCCGTCTCCGTCTGTATCGTTTCCGATCACGGGCCAGTTGTCGCGCCATTCCATAGGATTGAGATGTATTATTCTGCCATATGCACCGCGGTCCTGAAAGTGCAGGAACCAGTCTTCGCCTGTGTCTGTTGTGACCCATGCTCCCTGATGCGGACCGTTGATGTCGGTATTCCCCTGAGCCATGACTATCTTGCTCTCATATGGTCCGTAGATATTTTTGGAACGCATCACAAGTTGCCATCCCTGTTCCACACCCCCGGCGGGAGCGAACATATAATAATATTCACCTCTTTTATACATCTTCGGACCCTCAACTGTGTGGTTGACCCCGTCGTTGCCGTCATATACGATTCTCGGAGAGGAGATGACAGACGTCCCTTCGGGATTCATCTCGCTTATTGTGATCACGCTGTTGAATCCGGCACGTGAGCCTGCCCATCCGTTTGCAAGATAGGCTTTCCCGTCTTCATCCCAGAATGGGGTGGGGTCGATAAGTCCCTTCCCTTCTTTCACCAGCACGGGAGCGCTCCATACCCCTTCAGGGTCTTTCGTCTTTATCATGAATATGCCGAAATCCGGATCGCCCCAATAGATATAATATTCATTGTCATGCAGCCGGATGCATGGAGCCCATACCCCTTTGCCGTGACGGGGGGAGGCATCATAAAAATCAGTCGGTGGTACTGATGGAAGCGCATAGTTGACAATACTCCAATTGACGAGATCGTTAGATTTCAATATCGGGAGGCCGGGCACACATTGAAAGCTTGATGCCGTCATATAGAATGTCTTGCCATCGGCAGAGGCAACTGCATCGGGATCTGAATAATCTGCATGAATCACAGGGTTTACATAGGTGGTTCCCTTCAGATTGCAGTCGGGGGAGACTTTTTGCCGGGCGTTTTCTCCCTGTGCGGGAGTTGCCAGCAGAAGAGCCAGGGCGACTGATGTTATATGATATTTTAAAGTAGACATTTTATGATGTTAAGGTATTGTTGACCGGCTCTGATTTTCACCGTTTCCTAATATAGTATACGTGTTTGAATGTATATCTACTCAACAGGAGACAAATAAATTGCCACTCCTCCCCGAGATTTAATATCGAATTTCAGAATGTCCTTGTTTCTCACTATTTTTGTGTTTACAGCCACTTGTGTTTTGGTTTTGACTTTTTCCCCTCCGTCGGTGTAAATTTCCGCTTTATATTTTTTCCCTGCGGTCAGGAAATCAAGCGGGATCTCTTTTTTTTCACCATCGTTGTTGGTCAGACATCCCACCCACCAGTCGTTGCCTTTTCTTCTTGCGATTGTTATGCCTTTGCCGGGATATCCGTTGATCACTTTTGTATCATCGAAAGTGGTCTGAAGATTTTCAAACCATTTTATCTCGGGTTCGCCGTTGTAGAGGTCGGGGCTGTCATACCAGAATATAGTCTGTAACGGACTGTAAAATACTAATGATGCCGCCAACTGAT
>JAIDJJ010000222.1 GCA_029052265.1 Muribaculaceae bacterium | reverse complement strand
ACTGAATAAATATCATAAAGATGTTGACAAAGACCTCAATGACAAGACAAAATAAATTTTAAACAGTTTCTAAGAGCATCGTTCCTTAATCTTTGCCGCCTTTGAGTTATATATCATATTTCAGCATTAAAATTACATAGAAACATCGCACTGCGATATTATATCAGGAATCCATAAATATAATCAGGTATGTAAAAACAGCAAAATGGCGGATCATCACTGACCCGCCATTCCTGCTCATGATAATGTATATGCTCTATACATTTTTACACTAAAATAATACTTGTTCTTAACGTATAAAATAACACCTGTGTCTAACGTCTTAATTCAGAAAATTAAGAGTGGTGTCTTATTCCTCAGAGTTTCGCCTTCAAAGGAACTGCTACAGTGCCCTTGAGTGTACCCCAGAGGTGCTTAACAGTCACAGGAACGATGAGGAATGCATCCGACTGGATTGCAGAACCATTGTTCTGGAACTTCAATACACCTGTCGCAGCCTCGATAGACGCTGTCATGTTGAGAGATGCGAGGGTAGCAGCGTTTGCACCGTCAGCTGAAGTTGCCACCTTGATGCCGGAAGCATCGAATACCGGAGTCTGGATGCCGTAGAACTGCCAATAATCGTTGGTGACTGCAACTTCATTGCTGTAGGCATCAGTGATACGGAGGTTGTTGATCAGGTTGATGGAAACCTCTTTAGAGTTATCAGTGATACCGTTAGCTGCCTTAGCGTCAAGGTTAAGGATCTTAACGACCTCAAGGTTGATGCTGCCGAACGCATATCTGTTCTTGGCGAGACCGTTGATGTCTGAGCTGAAGTTAACCTTGATTGTACCGCCGTTGCTTGCGAGTTTCTTACCTGCCTCTGTATTGGCGATTACATAGTTCACAGCATAAAGGTCTTTCTGAGTCTCGTTGGTGAGAGTCCACGGGGTAAAGCCTGTCAGATCTTCGCCGAGATATGCCTGAGTCTGTTCTGACTGCGGAGCATAATCGATATTATACTGAGCGCAGTTGAGAAGACCTGTCACATATGGCTTGTTACGACCTTCAAGGATGTTTGTGTTGTAGTGAGCCTGAACACCGTCGTAAGGAACAGCCATCGGAACGACAGTCACCTTCATCGTGTTGTTAGTCCATTTGATCGGATTAGTCGTGCCAAGAGCGGCAGCACCTACAGTTGTGTTTACAGTCCACTTCCTGTCTCTTATACCAATCTGACGCAGCCGACGAT
>JAIDJJ010000221.1 GCA_029052265.1 Muribaculaceae bacterium | reverse complement strand
CAATATGCCTGCCCCCGAACTTGTGGAACTATGCGACGAACTCGGAATGATGCTTATGGTGGAACCATTTGACGACTGGGGATTCCGTCCGAAATCGCCCAACGGATACGGCGCTTTCTTCAACGAATGGGCTGAGCGCGACATCACAAACATGGTGAAACATTACCGCAATAACCCTTCAGTCGTGATGTGGTCTATAGGTAACGAGGTACCAAGCCAATGGGGTCCGGACGGTGTGTCGGAGCTGACCATGCTTCAAGACCTTGTAAAATCTTTGGATTCCACCCGCCCTGTCACATGCGGTATGGACCAGATCAATGCTGTGCTCGACAACGGATTCGCCGCCTCTCTTGACATTCCCGGATTCAACTACAAGCCTCAACGCTATGAGGAAGCTTATGGAAAGTTACCCCAAAGAATGATTCTCGGTTCGGAAACAGCATCTACAGTATCATCAAGAGGTGTATACCATTTCCCTGTCTCATTTGACAAAGAGCACAACACAGTGATACATCCTGACAATCAGTCCTCAAGCTATGACAATGAGACATGCGACTGGTCGAACACTCCCGACATCGATTTCTATATGGATGAAAAGCCTTGGGTTATGGGACAGTTTGTATGGACCGGATTCGACTATCTTGGAGAACCTTCCCCATATGACACCGACGCATGGCCCAGCCATAGTTCCGTATTCGGCATTGTAGACCTTGCATCCCTCCCTAAAGACCGGTATTATCTTTATCGTTCGCAATGGAATCAAAACGATCCGACACTCCATGTGCTTCCCCACTGGAACTGGAAAGGGAGAGAGGGGGAAATAACTCCTGTCTTTGTCTACACGTCATATCCGAAAGCTGAATTATTTATAAACGGGAAAAGTCAGGGTGTGAGGGAAAAGAATGATTCATCCCTGCAATCAAGATACCGGCTGATGTGGAACGAAACTGTATATGAACCCGGAGAATTGAAAGTGGTGGCATATGATAACGACGGGAAACCTGCAGCGGAAAAAATCATACGTACCGCCGGGAAACCTCATCATCTTGTATTGTCGTCCAACCGCAATTCGCTTGAACCGAACGGCGATGATCTCGCTTATATCACTGTTCAGGTGGCAGACAAAGACGGCAACATAATTCCGGATGACAAGAGAGAAGTAAAATTTTCTGTAAAAGGGGCAGGTTCATTTGAAGCGACCGCTAACGGAGACCCGACCTCACTGCGCAGCTTCCAGAAACCGGAAATGGATCTCTTCAGCGGTGCTGCAACAGCTATTGTAAGAAGTGCGAAAGAAAACGGCAAACTTTATTTCACAGCCACGGCAAAAGGTGTTAAACCTGCGACAATCGCTATTGATGTTGAATGAAAGCATCCCCCGTTTTATCTAAATAAAAAATCCCGGTTATCACGAGGGCACTGAAAAAGTCCCTTCCTGAGGTATAGGCTTAAATTTAATCGATTCAATCGGCACATATCAAGAGAAAAA
>JAIDJJ010000220.1 GCA_029052265.1 Muribaculaceae bacterium | reverse complement strand
GTATTAGATTTTAAGGTTAACTGAAGATTGGTTGTCGGGAGACAATCAATTATTTTTTATACATACTCAAACTAATATTTTAGATTTTCCTTGTCGCGGTTCAGCCAATGAGCCGCACCAGGAAGAACGGAAAGATTCCGCCGTGGGATTGACGAAAATATGAAAATTCCCGCCGCCACTGTAAATAGTATCTTTTTCATTCATTTTAAACGTGGATATCATCAAAATATTGAACCTTCAGAGAATTTTCATATCTGTATCTCTCTCATTGCCACAAACACACGTCACGCCGGATACGCACCGGATAAACCAGTAGCCGCACATAACGGAAAAATTCCTACAGCTTGATGTAAATATGCTTTTTCCACAGCGGGTAGCCAATCGCAAAGTTCATACCTACATAGCATAAGGCATAAGCCAACGATGCAAGTTCCGGAACAGGTATCACAAATGAGAGAGTCGCATATATAAGACTGCTTAATCCTATTCTTCCAAATATGATAGCCATCAATTCACTCGCGACATACAGGATAAGCGCATTGCTGCCAAAAACCATAAAAATTTTAGTTAAAACACCCTCTCGCCTATCGAGATCCACCCACTTCATCGATACCCCCAATAAAAGTGCGCAGACGCCCGACGTGACAAGAGCAAAACTCGGGCTCCATATATGTTTGTTATACGGCATGAAAAAGCTAAGGATGAAACCGGATATGACAAGAAGTGTGCCTAATGTATAAACAGAACACATCTTTCTCAATAAATCTCCGGAAGTTTTCATTTTCATGGCACAATAGAAACCCAACAGCGTGTTTACCAATGCACATATCGTACTGAGCAAACCTTCAGGATCTACCGCTGACTTATGATAAAGATGGGAGGTGCCGAAAAGCCACGCATCAACCCTGTACAGTATATTTGAAGCAGACTCCTGACTGTATCCGCTTCCTGTGAAAAGGACAACGCCATACAACACGATCAATACCACTGACAATGGCAATGCCCACACCGGCTTACAGCTGATGGCAAAAATACCTGTTATAAGATAGCAAACTGCAATACGTTGCAAGACCGCCCAGAACCGTAACTCTCCTACTGAAAGACCATCTCCCCATATCGCCATATCAAACCAATTGATTGCCAAACCTATCGCAAAAAGGAGCACCGATCTTTTCACTATTTTCACCATGACAGGCAATGAAAATTCAAACCGGGTCTTCGACAGCGACAGATAAAGCGACACCCCCATTATGAACAAAAAGAAGGGAAACACAAAATCGCTTACCGTCAAGCCGTTCCATTCTGCATGTTGCAGCATGGGGAACGAATCCTTATATCCGTTGTTCACCAATATCATGCCTGCCACGGTCAAACCGCGCAACACATCCAGTGATAATAATCTTTGTTGTTTCATAACCTATCGATTTATTTATCTTTCTGTTGTCAGGAATTTTATTATCTCTTTTGAAACCGTGACAGGATCACCTTCCGGATCTGACGAGTACTCATCAGTACGAAGTGTCCAGGGCTCCTCTATGGCATACCAGTCTATTTCCGGACCCGAAGGGAGAGCGAGGGCAAACAGTTCGGTGGATGTCTTGTTGCTGTTTTCACCCTCCCCCAGACCTGAAGGATCGGGTTTTGAATTGCGTTCCATCTGATCGTCCAAGGCTCTGAAATATGTTGACCAGCGGTTATAATAAAAATCACGCAACAAACCGTTCCATTCTTTATTGGCATAATCCCTCAATCCCCCTTCGTCTGCACATTTCCGGTTGCCCCACGTAGTGATCTGCACACGTGCATTCCATTCATACAGGTCTTTTTCTTCTTTTGTTGATCCTCGCCTACGCGAAAGTCCGGTCCAAGTTCCAACCCTGAATTCCGGGCGCGTACCCAGAAGTTTATCTTGAAGCAGGATCATTTCCAGAAAACGGTCTGCGTTTTCCTTGAACTCCTTTCTTGAGAAAGAATTATAATCCGCTATCGTCATGAGATACTGCCGTCTTCCCTGATCAGCCAATGCCTGACGCACAATATCCACCAGATCATATTCAAAATTGTTGTTTCCCCGATATTTGTCTGCGACAGAGACCATAAGGGAAGCAGCCTTTAATGTGGCAGCCGGATCATAATAGTTTCTCATCTTCGACCAGCTTTTGACCTGGAAATTATTTAGCGACGGACGACCGCAATAAATGCTCTCGTGAGGACCTTGCTGGTTGTTGCCAGCCGGACAATTGTAGATTGTATTGCCTAAAATACGCCATGCCTCCATGATAGTCGGATCTTCCGTGCCATATCTTGCCTTCACATATCCTCGCAGCCATTCTTCCTTTGCAAATTTTCCCGGTATCCATGGCAATTCGCTCATAAGTTCAAACATTACAGGATTGTTTCCGGAGCCTTCCATCGTAAATCCGAATCCCTTGAGATTACCGGCAAGTGGATTTGTCTTTGTCTGATAAAAATTATCGATAAGCTGATCCATCCTGCCGTGAAGACCGACATTTGCACCAAAATTTTCCAACATACAGAAGAGCCAGTCATGCTTGCCGTATCCGTTACTGCGTTTCCACACAGATGGTATGCCCCACATCGGACGGCATTCTGAAAACAGGTCGAGCACCAACAGGTCGCCCTGCTCTAACGCGTCTGCCATCTCCGGACGCGGATTCTCAGTCCATCCCTGCACCACCCATACTGCTTCAGGATTTGCGCGTTTCATTGCTTTCATGAGCCGTTTCCCAGCTTCAGCATAATCCACATCTGCGTCATCCGGACTTTCATGAAACGGATCCATGGAATAATATTCAGCTTTTCCGTAAAGGCGGGTAAGTTCACGGTAATACATATCTGCGATCTCGTCAAACCGCTCGTCGGTAGGCGACAGATTTGACGGGCGACGATAGCCGTTCCACATCCCTCCGTCAGTAACGGCAAGTCCTAATTTCTCTGAAGCGTCATGCGGCATCATCCCGCAATACCCCGGGAGCACCGGAGTCATCCCAAGCTCTTTCATCCTTGCCAATATCTTCTTCTGGAGTTTTTCCTGAGCCGAATACCACGAGAGTGGCAGCGGACCGCCCCACCCCTCAAGATTGTTCATTGCCCACCATGCGATAAATGCCGGCCCGGAAATAAAGCCTCCTATCTCCTCTTCGGAATACCCCAGTTTCAGCAACATATTTCTCCACACAGATTCCATCCCGACAATAGCCAGCGGCATATTGATTCCGTGCAGTGCCATCCAGTCTATTTCCCGCTCCCATTGTTCCCAATCCCAAAAGGGCATCGAATATGAGAATGTGCAATAATTGAAATCATATCTCAATGACAGATCGGTCTCCCTCCTTTTCGGTTTTTCAACCCGGGGGAGCGTTCCAGGAATTGAAGCCGTCATGCCGTTCCATGAAAGATGTATGCCCGCATAATGCTTGAGGTACCAGTTCACGCCGACAGCTATGTTTACCCAGCTGTTGCCTCTGACCACGATCTTGTCTTTATCCTGATCAAGCTCGAAAAAATCCTTATCGCTATTTACAAGTTCTGTGCGGAATTTGCCGGATGCGCCTTTCTCGATCCGGTCGATAAGACGGTCTACAGGATTGGCATATATTCGGGAAATGGAAAATAAGAAAAAAAGTGTGAATATGATCCGTTTCATGGGCTTAAATATATTTTATCACAAAATTAGCCAAACTCATCCAAATCTGCAAATATGCGCATTTTTATTGTTAGATATCAAAACTTTTGACTAAATTTGCAACCGGTGTGGACATCAGCAT
>JAIDJJ010000022.1 GCA_029052265.1 Muribaculaceae bacterium | reverse complement strand
GTTTTTAGGAAGAATTATTTGAGTGAGAGTTCCGCATCCGCTCAATGCCTTTGTCGGGATGGCATTTGCCGGGTCAGCGCCATTTGCAGTGATACTTACCGCCGAGATGTCGAGTCTGGTGAGTTTCATTTTTTCACGCATGAAACTGAAGTCAGACGCATTGATGGTTCCATATAGGGTGAGATCCTTTATTGTGGCAGATTCCGCCTCGCTTATGACCTGAGAAAGCTTTCCTGACTGAACCCAGATATTTCGTTTGTAGACGACATCAGCGGCATTCTGTACAATAATAGAGATTTCTTGATCTTCAACTACGTTGGATACTTTATAAGAATTGTCGGCAGCGGGAGATAGAATAAACCCGTTTGCTTTGACAGTCACTACATTTTCAGGAGACAGAGACACCACCTTAAATGAGAAGTCGCGTCCTTTGATCACTTGATTTCCGGGAGAGGTGATCTCCACCCCATCGAGAGCCGCCGGAATGTTAACGTTGAAATAAGGGATCACGTTCCCTTTTGCGCGCAATTCGCCTATGGTCATGAGGTCATTGGCGACTGTAAGCCATTTGTCGGAATCGGATGCTCTTGTCACAAGCTTTATCACGTCGTTGTCTCCGATAGTGATACCGGAAGGAACGGTCACGGAAATATCAGTGTATTTCAATACATTCAAAGAAGAAATGCCGATTCTCTTCCCTTCTCCGAGGAGCTGCTTGAAAGAACCGTCGGAATTGAAAAGCGCAAGCGCGATTTCGCCCGAAAAACCATTGTTTGTTATATTTTTCAGTGCTCCGGCTCTTGCAGAGAATGAAGCTCCGGGTTGAATGTCTGTTACATCGATTGTCAGACCTACCTGGCGTTCATCACTCGTAAGGTGTATAGGCGACCATTCTGCGGAGGTGGTGGCAGGTTTGATGTTGTAGACGATAGTTGTGAGATTGTTGAACGCGTAAGAATTGCTTACTGTCGGATTGAGGGCGTCGGAAGCATAAAATCCGTCAGCGGCTCCTCCCCACCCCCAATTGATATGGAAATAAGCAGTAGGTCCATGCATTTCGTATCCGTCGCATACGAATGCGTGCCCTACAGATACATCCTGACCGCAGTAAAGCACCGGTCTGTCCTGATCAATCTCATTTATGATCAGGGCATCCCAAGATTCCTTGTCCATCTCACTTCCCTTCTTATAAGAGACGCCGGCATCGTATCCGAACATGCTGATGAGAGCAGCCGGCCCTATCACTTCAAAAGCGCTGGAACTTGACATGCC
>JAIDJJ010000219.1 GCA_029052265.1 Muribaculaceae bacterium | reverse complement strand
ATATAAAACAGAAGGACAGAAGGACATAAGGTATATAAAAACAGAAGGACAAAAGGACATAAGGATATAAAAACAGAAGGACATAAAAATTTTCTGTTCTTCTGTCCTTCTGTTTATACTAAAAAACGTCTGTTCTTCTGTCCTTCTGTTTATACTAAGAAAACGTCTGTTCTTCTGTTCTTCTGTTTATACTAAGAAAACGTCTGTTCTTCTGTTCTTCTGTTTATACTAAAAAAACGTCTGTTCTTCTGTTCTTCTGTTTATACTAAAAAATGTCTGTTCTTCTGTTGGGTCAGGCGTTTTTGATGTAGTCTACAATCCATGCTCCTACTTCTTTTGTGCCGTAGTGGGCACCGCCTTCCACCTGAATCTCGGGAGTACGCACGTTGGAGTCGAGAGAGGCGTTTACAGCCTTGCGGATCAGTTTCCCCTCTTCCATGAGGTTGAAGTATTCGAAGAGCATAGCCACGGAGAGGATCTGTGCAAGCGGATTGGCGATGTTGAGGCCTTTTGCCTGAGGCCAGGAGCCGTGTATCGGTTCGAATACCGGGGTGTGCTCTCCGGTGGAAGCCGAGGGGAGAAGTCCCATGGAACCGGTGATGCACGATCCTTCGTCTGTAAGGATGTCGCCGAAAGTGTTTTCAGTCACCATTACGTCGAAGAACTTAGGATCCTGAATCATGCGCATGGCGGCATTGTCTACAAACATATAGTCGGTCTCAACCTCGGGATGCTGCGCTTCCATCTCTTTCGCCACCTGACGCCACAGGCGTGAAGAGGCAAGCACGTTTGCCTTGTCGACTACGGTGAGGTGCTTGCGGCGGCGTTCTGCATATTTGTAAGCCTCTTCAAGGATACGTTCGATTTCGGGACGGGTATAGGCGTTGGTGTCGTAAGCCTTGTCATTGTCTTGATATTTCTCTCCGAAATACATTCCGCCAGTCAGCTCTCGGATGCACACGAAATCGGCACCGCGTACAAGTTCATCCTTGAGTGGCGACTTATGTATAAGACAATCAAAAGTCTCGATAGGACGAATGTTGGCGAAAAGACCGAGTTTCTTACGCATTGCAAGAAGTCCCTGCTCCGGACGCACCTTTGCTGTGGGGTCGTTGTCAAACTTGGGATCGCCCACGGCGGAGAAAAGCACGGCGTCGGCATCCATACAGATTTTGAAAGTCTCTTCCGGGAACGGGTCTCCGGTTTCATCTATTGCGTGCGCGCCGCAGAGTGCGTATTGATAACTTACCTTGTGACCGAATTTCTCACATACGGCAGACATTACTGCCACGCCCTGTTCGGAAATTTCAGGACCGATCCCATCGCCGGGAAGTACGGCTATTTTTAAATCCATATTATTGAGTTGTTGAAAATTATTGTTTGTAAAAAATCAGAAGAGTCATCTGTCGGCAGGCTTATAACCCTTTGCCGGCTTCAGTCTCCAGAAGGTTTAGCATTTTTATGGTTGCCTTTATTGCAGCCTCAGTCTGGTCTGCATCAAGACCGCGCGTGCGGTATATCCGTCCTTCCCATTCCCAAGTGATGGTGGTCTGGACAAGTGCGTCTGTCCGTCCGCCGGGAGGTATTGATACAGAATAGTTGGAAAGGTGCGGAAAGCGTCTGTCAAGCTTCTCTTTGTAGATAAGTTTCACGGCTCGCATGAAGGCATCGAATTGTCCGCTGCCTACGGCATTCTCTTCATAAACGTTTCCGTTGATTTCCAGTTTTACGGCAGCCATAGGATTCAGTCCGTAGGCTGTGCTTACCATATAGCTGAGCAATTTCACATGTTGCGCCTGGGTGGAGCTTTTCAATACATCGGATACGATATAGGGGAGATCTTCCTGGGTGACCACCTCCTTTTTATCGCCAAGCTCGATGATTCTTTGCGTCACCATTCTGGTCTGCTCGGGTGAGAGCTCAAGTCCGAGTTCCTCAAGATTGCGTAAGATGTTTGCCTTTCCGCTGTTCTTCCCGAGAGCGTACTCGCGTTTACGTCCGAAGCGTTCCGGGAGAAGGTCGTTGCAATAGAGGTTTGCCTTATTGTCGCCGTCTGCATGCACTCCCGCCACCTGAGTGAAGACACTGTCGCCGGTGATAGGCCGGTTTGGAGGAATGGCGATTCCGGAATAATTTTCCACCAGACGGCTTACCAGGTTCAGCTTGCTCTCCACAATGTTTGTATGAGCGTTAAACTGATCTTTTAGAATTGCCTGGACACTTGCAAGCGGGGCGTTTCCGGCGCGTTCGCCAAGCCCATTGACAGAAGTGTGGATACCTTTGCACCCCCCGAGCACAGCGGCAAGCACATTTGATATAGCAAGATCATAGTCATTGTGGGCGTGGAAATCAAAGTGAAGATCAGGGTAAAGCTTCACCATTTTCCTCATAAACAACAATAACTCCAGCGGATTTAAAATTCCGAGGGTGTCCGGAAGCATGAACCGTTTGATCCCGCAGTCTTTCAGCGCGTCGATCATGCTGAAGACGTATTCCGGAGAATTTTTGATGCCGTTGCTCCAGTCTTCGAGGTATACGTTGACATTGATTCCCATTTTGTGGGCGAGGGCGATATTCCCGCGCACGTCTTCAAAATGTTGTTGTGGAGTTTTTTTGAGCTGATTGACGCAATGATTTTCCGATCCCTTGCAGAGGAGATTGATATTCACACATCCGCAATCATTGATCCAGTTTAGAGATGTGCCGCCGTCGACAAACCCTAGAACCTCCACTCTCGGGAGATATCCTGCCTGGCGCGCCCATTTGCATATGCGCCTCACCGCATCTTTCTCACCCTCCGACACCCTTGCAGACGCCACTTCAATGCGGTCTACATTCAGATCCTGCAGCAATGCCCTGGCGATCATTAGTTTTTCATGGGGCACGAAACTCACTCCGCTGGTCTGTTCGCCATCGCGGAGTGTAGTATCCATAATTTCTATTTGCGCAGAATGACTGTTCATATGCTCAAACTTTATTCTGTTGCTCCCACGCTTCGGTCTTTTCCTTGTTTTCAAGAAGGAAATCTATGTCATCAAGGGCGTTGAGCAGACAATATTTTTTGTATCCGTTGATTTCAAATTTCTCGCTCTTCCCTGTAGCCTTGTTGGTGACGGTCTGTTCGGGAAGATTGACTTCCACTTCCGTCTTGGGATCTTTGCTTATGGAGTCGAAGAGCTCGGCAAGGAAATCTTCAGAAACCACTACTGGAAGCACGAAGTTGTTGAGTTCATTGTTTTTGTGGATATCCGCAAAGAAGCTGCTTATCACGACACGGAATCCATATCCAGCAATCGCCCAGGCTGCATGTTCGCGGCTTGATCCGCTGCCGAAGTTTTTCCCTGCCACGAGAATTTCTCCGGAATATGCAGGGTTGTTGAGTACGAAATCCTTGTTTATAGAGCCGTCGGGATTATATCTCCAGTCGCGGAAGAGGTTTTCACCGAAGAAACTTTCTTCGCGGGTGGTGGCTTTCAGGAAACGTGCCGGGATGATCTGGTCAGTGTCGACGTTTTCCAAAGGGAGAGGCACGCATGTGCTTGTTATTATATCGAATTTTTGTTTCATCTTTTTCAATTAGCAATTTTCAATTTTTAATTAGTAATTGATAATTAAATCACTAATTATCAATTAATTGATAAGCGTTCTCGGGTCGGTTATCTCTCCGGTCACAGCAGCGGCGGCAGCCATCAGAGGGCTTGCCAGGACAGTGCGTGCGCCCGGACCCTGACGACCTTCGAAATTACGGTTTGATGTAGAGACCGCGAGTTTGCCTGCCGGAATCTTGTCGTCGTTCATTGCGAGGCAGGCAGAGCAGCCGGGCTGCCTGATCTCAAATCCGGCTTCTTCAAGCACTTTGTCGATACCTTCTTCCTTGATCTGTTCGCTTACCATCCATGAACCCGGCACGAGCCATGCGGTCACACGATCGGCTTTTTTCTTACCTTTTACGATAGAGGCGAATGCGCGGAAATCCTCGATACGTCCGTTTGTACATGCACCGAGGAACACATAGTCCACCGGCGTGCCTATAAGTTTCTGCTCCGGTTTGAATCCCATATAGTCAAGGCTTTTAAGATATGAAGCCTTTCCTGCCTCCGGCACGGTGTCGAGTGCGGGAATAGATTCAGTCACACCCATGCCCATTCCCGGATTGGTGCCATATGTGAGCATAGGTTCGATATCTTCTGCCTTGAAAGTGAGTTCCTTGTCGAAAACGGCATCGTCTCCGCTCTTGAGGGTCTTCCAATAAGCGATCGCTTTGTCCCATTCTTCGCCCACAGGAGCGTATTCCCTTCCTTTTATATATTCAAAAGTTTTCTCGTCAGGGGCGATAAATCCGCCGCGTGCGCCCATTTCTATAGAGAGATTGCAGAGAGTGAGTCTTCCTTCCATTGAAAGATCGCGCACTGCGCTGCCGGCATATTCTACAAAATACCCTGTGGCACCGGAAGTGGTGAGCTTTGACATCAGGTATAGTGCTATATCTTTTGCAGTGACACCTTTCCCAAGAGATCCTTCAATGTTGATACGCATTGATTTCGGTTTCTGTTGCAGGATGCATTGCGAAGCCATCACCATTTCCACTTCGGAAGTGCCGATGCCGAACGCCACCGCCCCCATTGCTCCGTGGGTGGAGGTGTGGGAGTCACCGCATACGATAGTCATGCCGGGGAGGGAAAGACCGCGCTCAGGACCCACAACGTGAATTATACCGTTTTTCGGATGCAGCATGCCGAAATGGTTCAGTCCAAATTCCTCAGCGTTTTTTGCCAAAGTGTCTACCTGGGTCTTGCTGACGGGGTCTTCAATTGGTTTGTCTTGATCATGCGTGGGAGTGTTGTGGTCAGGCATGCAGAAAATATGGTCGGGGCGGAAACATTTTATTCCTCTTGCACGTAGCCCTTCGAATGCCTGCGGACTTGTCACTTCATGACAGTAAAGCCTGTCGATATACAACTGTTCCGGACCGTCTTCCACGTGCTGAACCACGTGTGAGTCCCAGATCTTGTCAAACAGAGTATTTGCCATTTTACCTGTAATATATGTTGGTTAAATTTAAGTTGCAAAAAATGATCACCGGAAATCAAGGAGATGTCACGGATGTTTCAAAACCGGAGTAAAACAAAAAAGCCTTTCCCGCTCACGGTGGGAAAGGCTCTGTGTGTATCCTCTAAAATTCAAGCGCAGACTGATCTTCCCACCGACGGATGTCGTAGAATAATGGAAATAAGTCGTATAATAATGAAGTTTGTCATTATTGTCAGTCTGTTGGAATTTTGTCGCAAAGTTAAGGCTATAAATGCAAAAATGCAAAAAAATATAGTAAAAAAAGGACGAAAGCGTGCAAAATAATGGTTTTAGACAGGATATAGAAATAATATGAGTCTTTTATTCCGGATAAAAAAACGGCATGATGAAGCCATCATGCCGTTTTTGCCGGTTATTCCGTCTTTGCTCCGGAATGGTCAGGTCACTTGCGCGGTTTAATATCAAGTTTGACCGGTTTGATCATGTTTTCAGGAGCGAGGACAGTATCGAGTTCCTCTTTGCTTAGGATGCCGTGCTCAAGAACAAGGTCGTAAACGCTTCTTCCTGTTTCGAGGGCTTCCTTGGCAATCTTGGTAGAGTTCTTGTAACCGATGACGGGATTGAGGGCGGTGACCACAGATATGCTGAGGTGGACATCCTTGAGACATTTCTCTGCGTTTGCCTTGATTCCCTCCACACAACGGGTGCGCAATGTCTCGAATCCGTTTATCATTATGTCGACCGACTCAAAGTCGCACTGAGCCATGATCGGCTCCATTGCGTTGAGCTCCATCTGGGCGGCTTCGCCAGCCATGGTCACACAGAGTTCGTTGCCTATTACCTTGAAGCAAATCTGGTTCATTACTTCGGGGATGACAGGATTCACCTTACCCGGCATGATTGAAGAACCGGGCTGCATTGCGGGGAGGTTAAATTCACCGAGACCGCAGCGCGGGCCGCTTGCGAGGAGACGGAGGTCGTTGCATATCTTGTTCATCTTTACAGCCACACGCTTCAGGGCTGATGCATAACCTACGAGGCAAGAAGTGTCGGAAGTGGCAGCCACAAGATGAGAGGCGAGCTTGATGTCCCATCCGGTGATGTCGCTGAGGGCTTTCACACATTTCTCGGCATATCCCGGCTCGGCGCAGATACCGGTACCGATGGCGGTGGCGCCCATGTTGACAGTCAGGAAGTCTTCTGCAGCCTCGTTAAGATGTTTGATCTCATCTTCAAGTATAGAAGCGAATCCGCTGAAAGTCAAACCGAGAGTCATAGGCACGGCATCCTCAAGCTGAGTTCTGCCGATTTTCAGAATGGATTTAAATTCCTCACCCTTGTCTTTGAACGCCTTGATGATTTTGTCGTAGTGTTCAAGGAAACGGAGGTGGGTATAATACATACCGATATGTATTGCTGTGGGGTATGCGTCGTTGGTCGACTGAGAGCAGTTTACGTGGTCGTTTGGAGACAGGAACTGATATTCACCTGGTTTGTGACCCATGATTTCCAACGCACGGTTAGTGATAACCTCGTTGGCGTTCATGTTGGTAGAAGTTCCTGCGCCTCCCTGGATCATGTCTACCTGGAACTGGTCGCGGAATTTTCCGTCGATAAGTTCCTGACATGCCTGTTCAATGGCGTCAGCCTGTTCCTTCGAGAGAAGCCCGAGTTCGAAGTTTGCACGGGCCGCCGCCATTTTGGTTATGGCGAGTCCCTTGATAAACAGGGGATAGTCGTAAAGATGGAATTTGCTGATTTCAAAATTCTGAATGCCTCTGAGAGTCTGTACTCCATACAGTGCTTCAGCGGGCACTTCAAGTGAACCGATAAGATCAGATTCCACACGGAATCCTTTAGTGTTGTCTGTTGCCATGATTAATGTATTTTAAATGGTACTAAATAAGTTACAGGTTATGGCGTGTAGGAGAGGGTATCAGACATCCCGGGAATCCGCGAGGCATCTACGGAAGTTAAATGCCGGCGTTTTTTGCGGGTGATAAATCTGTGTCCCGTTAGGCGAAGGTGCCTGGTGCCTGCTCTTACAAAATATATAACATATAGAAAACGGATATTGGTCTAAGATTAATATAAATTAAACCTTGTGTTATTTTTGGGTAAAAACACGAATGATATGAAATCATGAATAAGGATTGCCATGGGGTATGAAAAGAGTATATAATGTAAAAAAGTGGTTGAAATAAATGATTGGTGATTGCCAAAAAAATAAAAAAATTTTTTTTAGGATAGCGGGAGTACAACTTTTTTAAAAATGGTATGTTTCTTAGTAAAGTTAGCCTTTAATCATTAACCTTAACCAAATGGGGCTGGAAAGTAACAATCCAACCTCGCCCTTACGACTATGATACTACAACTACTGATCGTATTGGCCGCAATTATAGTGGGAGCCCGACTCGGAGGCATTGGTCTGGGGGTTATGGGCGGAGCCGGAATGGCTGTGCTTGTATTCGTCTTCGGTCTTGAACCGACATCGCCCCCTATCGATGTCATGCTTATGATTGCCGCCGTGATCTCGGCAGCAGCCGCCATGCAGGCTGCCGGAGGTCTTGATTATCTGGTGGGGATAGCGGAGAAGCTTCTCCGTAAACATCCATCCCAGGTGACGATGGTAAGTCCGCTGGTGACTTATCTGTTTACATTCGTGGCAGGAACAGGCCATGTGGCATATTCCGTGCTTCCGGTTATCGCCGAGGTTGCGAGAGAGACAAAGATACGCCCGGAACGCCCGTTGGGTATTGCCGTCATCGCTTCCCAACAGGCAATTACCGCCAGTCCGATCTCCGCAGCTACGGTTGCATTGCTCGGGATGCTCACGGCAGGTGGTATATCCCTGTTTGATATCCTGAAGATTACGATCCCGGCAACGCTTATCGGGGTCATTGTGGGTGCTTTTTTCTCTAAAAGAGTTGGAAAGGAACTGCTTGAAGATCCCGAATATCAACGCAGGGTGAAAGAAGGAATGATAGAAGAAAACAGCAAGCCGATCAACCGTGTGAAGAATGTGGGGAAGGCAAGGCTGTCGGTGATATTGTTCCTTGTGGCGACGGTGCTCATAGTGCTTTTCGGATCTATTCCGGCAATGCGTCCAACGTTTAACGGCGCCGCTGTGGAGATGCCTGCCATCATAGAGATACTCATGCTCTCCGCCTGCGCGCTGATCCTGATCTGTACGAAGACCAACGGTATCACCCCGACACAAGGCAGCGTGTTTATCGCCGGAATGCAGGCTGTGATAGCTATCTTCGGTATCGCGTGGATGGGGGATACGTTTATCAATGGAAATCTCGCCGCTATCACCGGTCCTATAGAAGGTATTGTAAGACAGATGCCCTGGCTCTTCGCCCTTGCATTGTTTGTAATGTCGATTCTTCTTTATAGCCAGGCAGCCACGGTGCGAGCCATCATGCCTCTGGGACTGGCTCTCGGCATAAGCCCGATGATGCTGATCGCTCTCTTCCCTGCCGTAAACGGATATTTCTTTATCCCTAATTATCCTACGGTTGTCGCCGCGATCAACTTTGACCGGACCGGCACCACCCATATCGGAAAATATGTGCTCAACCATTCGTTTATGATGCCCGGTATGATCGCCACCATTGTGGCTATCGGGGTGGGACTGCTGCTGATACAGCTTTACTGACGGTAAGGGATCATGACTTATAATCGGGAATAATCCGGACTGTCCCGGATTATTCCCTACCTTCTACCATATTTATACCTAAATCCATATTGTGCTATGAATCAACACTATTTTTTAGTGGCTGCCGCCTTATTGTCTTTTCAGTACGCAAATGCGGATAGCCCTGACAGCGACAGCTGCCTTAATGACACCTGTGTGGAATATAATTTGTCGGGCGACATGCCTGATGCAGAGTCTTCAATAGCGGATTCCTGCATGGTCCTTACCGCATGTGATGCGGAACAAGGGGGGTATGGCAGACGCAATGAAGAAAGAAGTCTTTTCGAAGAAGTGACTGATATAAAGAAGAAGACCGACGCTTTCAATCTGTATCTTAACATGCAGGGTGACTTCAATGCCTTGTGGCGCGGCAACACTTTCAGCGAAGGGAAGTTCCGGATGAAACAGCTCCGTATAGAGATGACCGGACAGATCAACGACTGGCTGAGCTATCGCTATCGCCAGCGTCTGAATAAAGGGGATGACCCTGCGGGGTATCGCGACAATGTGCTCGGGAGCATAGACTATGCGATGATCGGCATCACTCTCGGGAAATGGCAATTCTTTTTAGGGAAGCAGTGTGCCGCTTATGGCGGGATAGAGTTCAACCTGAATCCTATAGAGGTGCTTGAGAATACGGCGATAACCGACTACATGAGCAACTTTATGACCGGAGTCAGGGCGGCGTATAATTTCACACCCCGCCAGCAATTGCAGTTTCAGGTGCTCAATTCCCTTGTGGGATCGTCCGAGTCGATGTATGGCAATTGGAAAAAATCGAAAATGCCGCTACTGTACACTCTCAACTGGAACGGGGATTTCAACAATTTCTATAAGACGAAGTGGTCTGTCTCTTTTATGAATGAGACAAAAGGGAAAAACCTCACATATTTCGCACTTGGCAATGAATTTAATTTCACAGACAACTTCGGAGCTTTCCTTGACTGGGCTTATACCCGTCAGGCTGTAGACCGCATGGGGCTTGTGACAAAAATGGTATGTCCGGACGGTGCTGAATACAATACGACCAATGTGGACTATATGTCGGCGATATTCCATATCCATTACCGTTTTCATCCGGCATGGAATGTATTTGCAAAGGCGATCTATGACTATTCCGGCATTTATAAGAGTCACGACGGTCTTGAAAAGGGCACTTATTGCAATTCCTGGGGGTATCTCGGAGGAATAGAATATTATCCGTTCAAAGACCGTACCCTCCATTTCTATGCAGCCTATATAGGACGCAGCTATAACTATACCGACCGCGCGAAGGCTTTCGGCAACAAGGATTATTGCACCAATTCCTTGTCGGTAGGGTTTATATGGCAGATGCCGGTGTTCTGAAGCCGGTCTGTTTTTCAACAGACAAAAAAGTATCGCCACGGAATTTTTCTGTGGCGATACTTTTTGTATTGACTTGGAAGTTTCCGGATCAGTCGAGCTGCCACTCGAAGATTCCGGCAGAATTGTCATCCGGAAGAACCACTTCAAGTTTCATTGCATTTGTCTTTACAGGGTCGAAGTTAACAGTGTTGGCAGACCCTTTTGCAGTGCCATATTTATCAGCCCCGCTTACAGGCTGCCAGTTGCCGTTTTCATCCTTATAATAGATTTTCCAGCTTTTCGGAACACGGCACCCTCCCCACGGTCCGTCGTCAAACCAATAGACAGTGGCGCTTTGTACGGTTTCTGGCTGGGGAAGCTCATAGGATATCCATTCTGTAGAACCTTTTTTGGGCCACCAGTGGGTGTAAGGCACAGAGCGGTCGTTCTCATCTTTCGGTACAAGGCGGTCGTTGAGGGATGACAGCGAGCCCATCTTTACTGAAGTGGTGACCTTGCTCTGCGAAGCCAATGTCGGAGGCATCACCGGACGTGAGGCGCTGAGTTCCTGCGGAAGCCATACCGCCATGTTGCCGCTTCCCCGGTGGTTCCAGGCATAATACGGGATGAGGTTTAGCTTCACGTCTTTAGTCTGAAGTCTTCCCTTGTCGTCATAACTGAGTACCTGACCGTCGGAGGTTAGTTCCACGATACCTTCAAGGAGTTCCGGTTTCTCGTTTACAGAGAACTGTGGTTTCTGGTTTACGAAAATGCTGAGGACATCGAAATCGTTGTCGGGCCACTCCGCGCAATATACGATAGGACCTCTCTCCACTGCGATTCTTCCGCGGTCGGCTTCAACCTTGTTGTTGGCTTTGACAGTGCGGGGTTCCATGTCGAAATGCACCTCGACTTTGTCACCTTTTTTCCAGTTGCGGTCAATTGTATAATAGCCGTCGGGGGTCACGGAGCCCTGGGCGGGTTGTCCGTTTACAGTCACAGTATATCCGAGACGCTTTCCGTCATTGTATGAATATAGATCGCTGGGCACCGGTTTGTTCTGCACCCATCCCGGGATACGGAGTTTCAGACCGAACTTGCCGGCTTTGTTTTTGTCGACGGATAGAGCGATATTTCCGTTCCAGGGATAGTTGGTCTGCTGGGACAGGGTGACATCCTTGCCGTTGACTTTGAGATTGCCGGTATTGCTCATATAAAGGTTGACGAAAACATTGTCATCTTTTGTAGCGTATACGTATCCGGGCAGCGAGGGTATGAATCGTGCGATGTTCGACGGGCAGCATGCGCATCCGAACCAGGGCTGGCGCTGATGTTGCCCCATGCTTTCGAGCGGGTTGGGGTAGAAGAAGCTTCCTCCGTCAAGAGCCACACCGGATATGAGCCCGTTGTAAAGGGTGCGTTCCACCACGTCATAGTATTTTGAATCTCCATGCAACAGGAAGAGGCGGTGATTGACATAGACATTGCC
Organism: Muribaculaceae bacterium; assembly: GCA_029052265.1. Lineage (GTDB taxonomy): Bacteria > Bacteroidota > Bacteroidia > Bacteroidales > Muribaculaceae > Lepagella. Next base: position 1,719 of record JAIDJJ010000219.1, on the reverse strand, counting down.
GATTGCCGCGCATGTCTCGCAATATGCCGACATGTTGGGAAGTTCGTAGTTTTTACCGAAAGCTTCACCGTTGCTTGTGGCGCCGATTCCGCCGGTGATGTAATATTTTTTGCCGACGATATTGTCCCAGATCCTGTCGATCGCCTTTATATAGGCGGAATCGCCGGTGAGTGCGGCTACGTCAGCCATGCCGGCATACATGTATGCCGCGCGCACGGCATGTCCTACAGCTTCGTCCTGCTCTACGACCGGCTTATGAGCCTGGCTGTATTCGTCTGTACGGGAAGTGTATCCGCGTTTGTCAAGAAAATATTTAGCCTGGTCGAGATATTTCTTATCGCCGGTAAAGAGATATAGTTTAGCGAGTGCCATTTCCGCGATCTGGTGTCCGGGTACACGAGCCACCTGTCCGGGACCGTCTCCGATCTCACGGCAGACACAGTCTGCATATTTGATGGCGATGTCAAGGAAATTGCGTTTGCCGGTTGCCTGATAATGAGCTATTGCACCTTCCACCATATGTCCGAGGTTATAAAACTCATGGCTCAGGTCTTCCACCAGTTCCCAACGTTTTGAACCCGCCCATTCGTGCGGATGTTTGGGGTTCATGGTGCGGGAAGTGTATAGGTATCCGTCAGCCTCCTGGGCAGCGGCTACAATCACCAGTACGCTGTCGATATAGTTTTCGAGGCGTTTGTCAGGATATGTCTGGAGGAGGTAGCTTGCTCCCTCGATAGTTTTATATACGTCAGTATCGTCAAAAGCGAGACCACCTACATGGATAGTGTCGGAAGGGTGAGCCGCCTTTACGAAGTTTTCATAACGTCCGGTTTCCTCGCATTTGCTGAAAGCGAGCGGTATAGTTACTTCACGGCTTGCCTTAAGGCGTTGTCCCCAGAAACTGTCGGTCACTTTCACAGAAGTGAAAGGCACCGGGTCGATAGGGTAGCCGTGATGAGAGGCTTTGGCTGGAGATTTAGCCGAAGCCGGGATAGCCATGGAGGCTATCATTGTGGCTGCTAAAAGTTTCTTCATGATGCTATGTTTTTGTTTTTTTCGTTGTCCGTTATCAGTTATCCGTTCAAATTACAAATTACTAATTGCAAATTGCAAACAGCCTTAAGGCTCAAGCGGTTTGAATTCGTCGGAAAGGCGGAGAGAATGGATATATCCGGTGAATTGCCATTCGTTTTCGGCATTGCGTCCGAGCGTGACGTATTGGGAGGGTTTCACCAACAGCTGGATGTCTTTCTTGCTTACGAGGGTGCCGTTGATATATACTTTTTCAATGCGCCCGTCGAAGCATACATATATGTGCTGCCATTCACCTTCAAGGTTTTTCACGTCTTTCCATCCCGCGTCTTCATACCATCCGTAATGCTGCATTACCCCACATCTCGGTTCTGTGCCGTTTACACCCATTATCTTCTCAAGCTCGTCGTGGGAGGTGGTGAAATCGGCATAACATTCGTTTTCCGATATTTCCGGATTCAGGATCACAGCCTCAAGAGTATAAGGAGTGTTGTCGAGTATTGTGGAGGGAAGAGGGAAACTTGAACGGTAGAAAGTGTTGCTGTCAAACCTGATGGCTTTCTTCCCGTTCACCTCTTCTATTATCCCGGGAGCCTCAATGGCTTCGAAATATCCACCGATACCGCCGTTCGGGATATATCCCACAGTGTCTCCTGTATTGAACAAGTCCGCATTGATGTCTACGAT
>JAIDJJ010000218.1 GCA_029052265.1 Muribaculaceae bacterium | reverse complement strand
TTTTCTTGCAATATTCAGTGATTATTTTTGCGAGAGTTTTAGTTTGCGCAAAACCAATGGTGACAGGGATACGCATATCATTCCAACATGTCCTGCAGATTTCATTTCCGATTGCAGGCAGCATATTGTCGGGGATTCCTTTCATGTCAAGAAAAGATTCATCGATAGAGTAGTCTATGGCATGGGGAACGAATTTTCTAAAAATATCGTGAATCTTAAGGCTTATGTCCCGATAAAGCAAATGCTGTCCTGACAATGCAATGACTTGTCCGGAGGAAATAAGGTCACGGATTTCAAAAGCAGGTTGCCCCATCCGTATGCCGAGAGCTTTTGCTTCATTGCTCCGTGCCACAATGCATCCGTCGTTGTTGCTCATAACGACGACGGCACGACCTTCGAGAGAAGGATCGACAGAACGTTCGCAGGATACAAAAAAATTGTTACAGTCAGCCAGCCCTATCATTTTACGGATGGATTTATATGGTAAATATTATTTTGGCAGTTCAAAAATCCTTCATTACAAAGGAATGACACAATTGACGCTGTCGAGGCAGTGTCTTTCCCGCAGAAAATCTCGATTGCGGCAAGAGTGGTGCCTGATGGTCTTGACCTTACGAATCCTAATATTTTTTCCAATGTATCCTGTTCTTTAATCCTGGATACCGATATTGATTTATTATTGTTGCGGCAGACATCACACTTTCTGCATTTCCCTGAATCGGTCTCTCCAAAATATGCAAGCATTCGTTGCACCCGACAATCTTTTGCAGAAAATGTGTAATCAAGCATCGATTCAGTTCTGACAGTCATGGCATTTTTGCGTTGCTCATATATGTCTTTGCCGATCAGAAGAGATGATATCTCTTCGCGTGCTGTAGGAAAATATATCATCGGGATGCCGGAGTGGGGGATATAGCTTATAATCTTTCTTCTTGAAAGTTCAAGCATTGCCTCGTAGACAGAATTTTCTGCAATCTGGATTCTGAATGCTATTTCCGGTTCGCGTATATATACGTAATCAGTAAATAGTCCGGTGTATAAGCGCATGGTGGCGGCAAGCACTTTGTCCGCGTTTTCAGAAATATCATGCACATCATAAAGTTCCTCTCTTTCGCATACTATTTTCAAACGGGAGCGACTGTCAGGATCTTCGATAAAATGAATGTATCCCGCTTGAGAAAGCAATCTTAATGACGCACGGCATTGTCGTTCCTGTATTTCAAACAATCTACAAAATTTCTCTATATCAAATTCTTTTACGGAATCATATCCTTCACCGACAGAGACATGAAGGAAATTGCAGATACGTTCATAAGTTTTTTTTACAATTTTTCTTTCCGGAAAGGCTTCTGTGATTCTTCTATGCATTATCCCTTTGTCGTTTCCGGAGGCGAGGACAACAGCGAAAGATGGCAATCCGTCACGTCCCGCTCTGCCGGCTTCTTGATAATATTCTTCAAGAGAAGGAGGAAGATCAAAGTGGATAACGACCCTGACATCCGGTTTATCGATGCCCATTCCGAAAGCATTTGTAGCCACCATCACTCTCACGGCACCAGACTGCCAAGCATTCTGGCGTTCTTCTTTTATGCTGAAATCCAGACCGGCATGGTAGAAGGTGGCGGAAATGTCGGCAGACATCAGGAACTCAGCTATTTCGCGGCATCGTCTTCTGCTGCGTACGTATACAATTGAAGATCCTGAGGTGCGTGAAAGAATATGAAGCACGTCATGAATTTTTGTATCGGAAGAGCGTACTATGTAGCTGATATTGTCCCTGACAAAGCTTTTCCTAAAGTAATTTGCGTTCTGAAATTCCAATTGCTTCATGATGTCTTGTGCCGCCTCCGGAGTAGCAGTGGCAGTGAGAGCAAGGACCGGAATGCCGGGTTTCAATTTGCGCAGGGATTTAATATTCAGATATGATGGTCGGAAATCATACCCCCATTGGGATATGCAGTGTGCCTCATCCACGACAATTAACCGGATTTCAATATTGCGCAACTCAAGCATGAAACGATCGTTTTGCAATCGTTCCGGGGCTATGTATAAAAAACGGGAATTTCCGTTTATAAGTTTTTCCCAAGCTTTCCTTGATTCGGATGATGACATTCCGGAATGGAAATATACCGCTTTTATACCATGGCGTTTCAGATTGTCCACCTGATCTTTCATCAGGGAAATCAGAGGTGTGACTACTATTGTGACTCCTGATTCGAATGCCATTCCGGGGACTTGGAACGTTATGGACTTGCCACCGCCGGTGGGCATAAGACCGAGAGTGTCGTTGCCGTCCAGAACGGATTTTATGATATCTTCCTGTAAAGGACGGAATTTGTCGTATCCCCAATATTTTTTCAGGATTTCATGAATGTCCATAATTTTGTTGATGAGGGAGAGTGTGGAACGCGTGGAATGTAATTGAGACTCGAATGCAGTCGAGAATCAAAGACAAGAGGGTGAGAGGGCTATTCAGCCGATGGTCTGATGTCTTTGATCATCAGCTGCACGGAATCAAGGTTGCCGGAGTGCTTTGTCTGTTCGATCGTGTAGCAGATGTCGATGGGTTTGTGAGCATGGATATGCTCGAAATATGGTGCCATATTGAAGGCTATCGCATTTATGACCCGGCTTGTACTGTTGTCTTCAAGTTCAAGTTTAATATGTTCGAGATTCTTTCCAACCAGCTTGCTTGTGCCGAAGTCAAAGACATTTCGTGTGCAAAACACAGGGTTCTGGTTTCCGGGACCGAAAGGATTGAATTTCTTAAGATGAGCCACTAATTCCGGCGTTATGTCGGCAAATTCTATCATGGCGTCGATCTCAATCATTGGAGTGAGTTGATTTGGCTTGATATGGGTTGCAACATATTCTTCAAACCTTCTGCGAAACTCTCCAATGTTCTCTTCCTTTAACGAGAGCCCGACGGCATATGTGTGCCCACCGAAGTTTTCAAGAAGGTCGCGAGTTGAATTTACAGCCGAGTAAATGTCGAAACCTTGTACGGATCTTGAAGAACCGGTTGCCATTCCGTTGGAAAAAGTCAGGACAACAGATGGTTTATAATATAATTCAGTAAGCCTGGAGGCAACAATCCCGATAATGCCCTTGTGCCAGTCTTTGTTATACACCACTATCGAACGTTTCC
>JAIDJJ010000217.1 GCA_029052265.1 Muribaculaceae bacterium | reverse complement strand
CTCAAACGAAAATACTAACTTCTAAAATTACCTTATGCATTCTGCACGTGGCGTTTCGGAGAAACGCCATGCCCCTATTAAATTTTTTTTTACAAAATTCAGTAAAAGCTTGCTTTATCTAAAATTAATTTATACTTTTAGCACATAATAAATAAAACCTTATAATCCATTAATAATATGGAACTTGAAAACTCCGAAATATTTCTTGACAGGAATATGGATATAAATATATTCAGGAAAAACCTTCCTCATTGGGAACAAGCTGGAAAAGTTCAGTTCGTCACATTACGGTTAGCGGATTCAATGCCTCAAACTGTTTTAAAAGAATACACCTCAAAAAAAGATGCATTTATAAAACTATACCCCCAACCATGGAATGAAGAGATCAAAAAGTTGTATCATAAAACGATTAATGCAGCTATGGAAAACTTCTCGGATATCGGCTACGGCAGCTGTATTCTTGGGAATCCTGAAATACGCAGGATAGCAGTTGATTCTCTTGAACATTTCGACAACGAAAGGTACATCATCACTGCATACGTTATAATGCCAAATCATTTACATGCTCTGATTATTCCATTAGAAGATCACACTGTTAAAAGTATCTTTAAATCATTCATCAGATTTACGACACGAAAAATCAACAAACTGACCGGGAGAAGCGGTTGCCTTTGGCAATCCGAGCCTTTTGACAGAATCATTAGAAATAATGAACACTATAGAAATTGCGTGGACTATATCCGCAGAAACCCACTTCATTTGAAACCCGAAGACTACTCTTTAGGTGGCTTTGAATTTGAAAACCGGAACAGCGCGTCTAATAGGGACAGGGCGTCTCTCCGAGACGCCCCCTCAAACGAAAATACTAACTTCTAAAATTACCTTATGCATTCTGCACGTGGCGTTTCGGAGAAACGCCATGCCCCTAATCCCAACTATCAGAGTCAATGATTTATTTGATTATTTGGGGAATATTGATTACTTTTGCAACTCGAACTAATCTTGTGCGGGTATTTTTCCCGACTGTTTTATTAACCAGACATGACACCAAATTTATGTACGGCGTCCAAGACTTCCACTAATGGCGCCAACCCATATCTCCTGCCTTTTATCCTCATCACGTCCCTATTCTTCATGTGGGGGTTCGCCCGCTCCATACTTGATGTGCTCAACAAGCATTTTCAGGAATCAATGGAGATCTCTGTCGCCCAGTCAACTATGGTGCAAGCATCCACATATGTGGCTTATGCCCTTATGGCCCTCCCCGCCGGTATATTCATTACAAAATATGGTTACCGCAGAGGCGTAGTGTTCGGACTACTGCTATTCGGACTCGGAGCTCTTGCTTTTATCCCCGGAGACATGATCGGGGCTTTCGGTTTCTTCCTCGCCCCGTTGTTCATCATAGGATGTGGTCTTGCCGTACTTGAAACCGCCGCCAATCCATATGCTGCTGAACTTGGAGACCCGGCAAAAGCTGCAAGCCGCCTTAACCTCTCCCAATCATTCAACGGACTCGGATGCATCCTCGGGCCCGTGCTCGTGGGCGGCTTCCTGTTCTCAGGCGACGGTGAAAGCTCAGTGGCACTCCCATATGCAATAATGGGATGTATAGTCCTCCTCGTGGCTTTCTTATTCACACGTGTCAAACTTCCGGAAATAAAGAATGAATCTGATGCCCCGGGGGCAAATGAAAAGCGCACACTTGGTGGAAACATAAAATGGCTGTGGAGTTCAAACAGATTCAAATGCGGAGTGCTCGCCCTTTTCTGTTACGAAATAGCTGAAATCGCAATCAATAGTCTGTTTATCAATTATGTCACCGAAGATGGGTGGATGGATAAAATAACAGCGACATGGGCTCTTTCTTTCGGAGCCCTGGGGCTTTTCCTTCTTGCCCGGGTGGCGGGAAGCGCTATAATGAACTATATAAAAGCTGAAAAAGTTCTCGCATTCTGCGCTGTGATGACAGTGATCGGGGCTGCGCTGGTAACACTTGATCTCGGTTTGCTCTCAAGGATAGGACTGTTCATGTGCTACGCTTTTGAAGCCATAATGTTCCCTACCATATTCGCAATCACCATCAGCGGATGTGCTTCCGCAACCAAGATAGCTTCCTCTTTCCTCATGATGACTCCACTCGGAGGAGCCGTCGGTACATTCCTTATGGGTTGGGTAGCAGGTATGACAAACATGTCGACCTCCTTCATCGTCCCGACTTTGGCATATTGTGCCGTACTATTTTATGCAATACCCGCAATGCGCGGCAAATTCAAAAACTAAATCATCATGACACCGGATATCTGTTGTATCGGACACATAACACTTGACAAAATAATCACCCCACGTCTTGAAACCTACATGCCCGGAGGCACTGCATTCTATGTGGCACATGCATTGGCAAATCTTGATCATTCCAGGTTTAAACTGCTCACATCAGTCGGACCTGACGAAATGCAAGCTGTAGAAGACATCAGGGCAAGAGGCATAGTTGTTGACGTGATACCAAGCCGGCGCTCTGTATTTTTTGAGAACAAATACGGAGCGAACCCCAACGACCGCACTCAGCGGGTATTGGCAAAAGCCGATCCGTTTACTGTCGACAATCTTCAGAACGCCGAAGCAAAGATTTTTCATCTCGGCACTCTTTTGGCAGACGATTTCTCTCTTGACGCATTGAAACTTCTTTCCCAAAAAGGGATAGTTTCAGTAGATGCACAAGGTTATCTGAGAGAAGTGAGGGGCGAACAGGTACATGCAATAGACTGGTCTGACAAAAAAGAAGCCTTACAGCATATCGACATACTCAAGGCTAATGAAAAGGAGATGGAAACTCTCACCGGCACTGCCGACCCGCGCGAAGCCGCACGTATGCTCGCGGAATGGGGATGCAAAGAAGTTCTTCTCACACTTGGTGACCGTGGTTCATTAATATATGCAGACGGTGTCTTCTACGATATTCCGGCTTATCCCACCTCGGAAGTTGTTGATGCCACAGGTTGCGGCGACACTTATATGGCGGGCTACCTCTACAGCCGAAGTCGCGGTGCCGGCTATGTTGAAGCCGGAAAATTTGCTGCGGCAATGTGCACTATCAAGCTCGCGCACACCGGACCATTCAACGGCACAGAGAAAGATGTGGCAGCCATAATCAATTCAACAAAAGCCTGATCTTACCAATAGGCGTTATATTTATTGACTTTTACCTTATCTTCCCATATCGGAGAATTCTTCGGTTCGGGAATTGAATCCACAAGCCGGTTGTTTTTCAATCCGGCTTTTTCCATATCCAGATTGGCGAACGCATCAATCTGCCGGCGGTTGACTATAAATCTGCGGCAGGTCCGGTATGATCCCCTCCGTCCGTTTGAAGGATCCATCCACGGTGGCAATCTCTTCATAACATAGTCCGGTCTGCTCTTCATTTTCACCCATTTCCCGGGTGGATAAGCCTCAGTGATACTATAAACATTCCCTTTGTCCACCCCGGGGAATGAATAACTGACCAATACCCGGAAAAGCGTATCTTCGGTTTCATTGTCCAGATAGCTTCCGCCCGGATGCATCCCCTTGGTAAAGGGAAGTGCAAAATATCTTTTCACATCATATCTTTTCCCATCATCCCTGACAGTCGCGACATCCGGAAGAAACCAAAGTAAAAATCCGGTGACAGCCAAATACAACAACACATTTACAAACAACGGGGAGACAGACAGCCCAAGCAACATATTCTTCACTCCCCTCTCCTCCTTCGAAGTGCCTTCAATAGATTGCGTGTCGGTATCATCATTATGATGTATATACTTAGGTTTAAAATAATAATAAGCCGCCACTATTTCCAGAAGCGACCCCGCAACCCATATTATTTTAGATTCGGGAAACCTCAATAATACCCATATCGCTATCGCAATCAACAAAACGGATACCGACAACATTATTGGATAAAAGCGAGAAGAGTCAAGCTTGTTAAGGTTCTGATGTTTTTTTTGATATCTCAAATTAAAATTACCAAACCAACAGGCAACAGGCATCGCCGCCAAAACAGCAATTATGATACCTGCCAATTCCAAACCTTTCTCGGATAGTTCCATAGACAGTTAATAAAAAAGACCGGACCCATTATTTAAGTCCGATCTTTTTATTAGATTATAATGAAAATTTATTCGGCATTCTCATCATTGTTGCGGGGGGTGAAACGACGCGGACCGTTGTTGTCGCGGCGCGGGCGGTTGTCACCTCCATCACGACGGAACTCCCTGCGGGGTCCGTTGTTGTCTCCATCGCGGCGAGGACCGAAGTTATCACGGCGCGGACGGTTGTCGCCACCTTCACGACGGGGACCACGGTCACCACCTTCACGACGGGGACGAGCCTCACGCTCTACATACCCTTCGGGCTTTTCTGTGAGAACACGCATTGACAGACGATACTTACCGGTCTTCTTATCTATCTCGATAAGTTTTACCTTTACTTTATCACCTTCCTTCAAGCCGCTCTGATCCATTGAATCAAGACGATCCCATGAAATCTCGCTTATATGGAGAAGACCGTCGCGACCGGGCATGAACTCAACAAATGCGCCGAAGTCAAGGATAGAACGGACTGTACCGTCGTAAACCTCACCCTCTTCCGGCTGAGCTACAATCGCACGGATCTTCGCAAGAGCCGCATCGATGCTTTCCTTATCCTTGGAAGCGATCTCGACAATACCGACTCCGAGCTTCTCATCCTCATCGATAGAAATGGTTGCACCTGTTTCTTCCTGGATTCCCTGGATGATCTTTCCTTGGGGACCGATGACCGCACCGATAAGCTCCTTCGGAATCTGAAGGGTGAACAGACGGGGAACATGAGGTTTGTAATCCTCGCGTGCCTCAGGAATTGTCTCCTTAATTATATTAAGGATGTGGAGACGTCCCTGACGTGCCTGTTCGAGAGCCTTTTCAAGGATCTCATAGCTAAGACCGTCACACTTTATATCCATCTGTGTAGCAGTGATACCGTTTTCAGTACCTGTCACCTTGAAGTCCATATCTCCGAGATGATCCTCATCGCCGAGGATATCAGAGAGCACTGCATATTTTACCGCACCCTTGTCAGAAATAAGACCCATAGCCACACCGGCTACCGGACGCTTCATCTTCACACCGGCATCGAGAAGGGCAAGAGTGCCGCCACATACAGTAGCCATTGAAGAAGAACCGTTACTTTCAAGAATATCGCTGACGATACGGCAGGTGTAAGGGAAATTCTCGGGGAACATACGCTTGAGCGCACGGTGAGCAAGATTGCCATGTCCTACCTCACGACGTCCCACGCCACGCTGAGCACGTGCCTCGCCTGTAGAGAACGGGGGGAAATTATAGTGAAGCAGGAAGCGCTCCTTGCTCTGGTTGAGAACGTCATCCACTATCTTCTCATCAAGAGTTGTGCCGAGAGTGGCAGTGACAAGAGCCTGAGTTTCACCACGTGTAAATATCGCTGTTCCGTGAGGTCCGGGGAGATAATCCACCTCACACCATATCGGACGGATATCAGTGGTCTTTCTACCGTCAAGACGGATACCCTCATCAAGGACACAGCGGCGCATAGCCTCCTTCTCAACATCATGATAATAGCGTTTTACCATCGCCACACGCTGTTCGGGAGTGTAAAGAGCGAGCTGCTCCTCTGTCATTTCCGGAAGATTCTCTATATATTCATCGCATATCGCCTTAAAGCTATCCGAACGCCAATGTTTGTCGGCGCTCCCTGTTCTGGCAATAGCATATGCCTTGTCATAACATTTCTCCTCTACATCTTTGCGGAGGGTATCATCGTTGACTTCATGATTGTACTCACGCTTCACCTCTTTGCCAGCTTCTTTCATGAGTTCAAGCTGCGCGAGACAATGCTTCTTGATTTCATCGTGTGCCACTTTGAGAGCTTCGAGGAGTTCGGCTTCCGAAACCTCGTTCATTTCACCTTCGACCATCATGATATTGTCATAGGTGGCGCCGACCATCAGTTCTATGTCGGCACGCTCCATCTGCTCAAATGTGGGATTGATCACCCATTCGCCGTCCACACGGGCGACACGCACCTCAGAGATAGGACCCTGGAACGGGATATCGCTACACATCAACGCTGCGGATGCGGCAATACCTGCAAGCGCGTCAGGAGCCTCGTTGGCATCCGCTGAATACATGGTGACATTGACAAATGTCTCTGCATGATAATTGTCGGGGAAGAGAGGACGCAACACACGGTCTACAAGACGAGACGTCAGGATTTCATAATCGCTGGCACGTCCCTCTCTCTTAAGGAAGCCGCCCGGGTATCTGCCTATGGAGGAATATTTTTCTTTATACTCTACTGTGAGGGGCATGAAATCAACACCCTCGTTCGCCTCCTTGGCAGAACATACGGTGGCGAGGAGCATAGTGTTGCCCATGCGCACCTCCACCGCGCCATCAGCCTGCTTTGCAAGTTTGCCTGTCTCGATCGTGATCTGACGGCCGTCGCCAAGCTCGATGGTCTTCTTTACTGGCTTTAACATATAAATTTCTTTCTTGTTTTTTCTTCGCTGAGTGAAAATTAGTGCAAAGTTAACATTTTTATTCCGTTAAAACCACTTATTCTTTGTATATTTGCACTCCCAAATGGAAAATATTAAGACATGAAACGACATTTAACATACTTTTCGGCGCCGCTCACTGCAGCGGCGATAGCTTTCTCTGTTATCGCAACTGCATGCGGTAGCGATGATTTCAAAATTAAAGGTGAAATATATGGTGCTGACAACCAGCCCGTGGTCCTGGCAAAATCCGATTTCCATGGCAGATGGGTGGCGATCGACTCTACCCGTACTTCCGGAAGCGGATCCTTCTCCATTTCCAGACCTGCACCTGCCGCACCGGAAATTTTCAGACTTGAAATGGACGGCAAATTCATTTATGTGCCAATCGACTCGACCGAGACCGTGACAGTAACTTCTTCGGTTGAAAAATTCGGCACTGACTTTTCTCTTTCCGGATCTCAAAAAGCGGAATGTCTCGAACGTTTCGACAAAGAATTGATGGCTCTTCCAGCCGGTATATCCACAGATTCCCTTGAGTCATTCAAACGGAATGTGTATACCAAATACATGCGCGACGGACAAGGCTCTATAGTAAGTTACTATATCCTTACCAAACTGATCGGTGACAAGGCTCTGTTCGACCCGGAGAATGACTATAAATATTTTGCTGCCGTAGCAAACGGGTTCAAACAGTTGCGCCCGGATGATCCTCACACCATCCTTTTGGAAACGACTACCATCAATGCTCAAAAACAGCGGAACAAAGGAAAAGGAAAGACCATCCAGATAGAAGCCGAAGAACTTACCGTGATCGATATTGACCTCCCTGATGAAAACGGAAAAAACAGGAAGCTCTCCGAGCTCGTCGGCAACGGCAAACCAACCGTAGTGATATTTTCGCTTCTTACCCATCCCGAATCTCCGGCTCTTAACCTCGAACTTTCACGCCTGTATTCTTCGCTGGGAGGAAATGTCAATTTCTATCACGTTTCCCTCGACCCTGACCAATACACCTGGCGCGATGCGGCAAAGAACCTTCCCTGGGTGACTGTATTTGATCCGGATGGCGAATATTCAAAGGCGGCTTTGAAATACAACGTGTCTGACCTTCCCACCTACTTCATATATTCTGCACAGGGTGAGTTGCAGGCGCGGGCTGCCAATATCAACGATCTTCGGAAGCAACTCCGCTGACTCTGAAACGGGGAAACAGACACAATTGCTTATCTTTTAAATCCAAGGGTAGCGTCGCGACGCTACCCTTGGATTTATGGAGTGGTCAAACAGCTTTATTCTAAAGGCGCGTTTTGCAATAACAGCACTGAATTTGAACTTTAAATATTATTCCCATGCCGGTTTAAACTTTCCATTTGAACATCTCGCATCAAGCAGGTTCAGATCCGGGGAAAGATTAAACTGCAACTGAATCCCAAATCATCACTCAAATGAAAGCAAAATTTCTTTTTGCACTCCTCTCGCTTCTTTCCTCATCTGCAATATCTGCTGACGACAGCCCGAAGCTGCAGGTGTCTCCATCAGGAAGAATCCTGATGGACGGGGCGTTGTATGCATCCCCACAGAAAGACATGTTTCCTGACGGGGTTGCCATTCCGGAAGTCAGACTCGGAGCGAAATTCAAATATGGAAAATGGTCAGCCTCTATCGATGCCTGTTATGCATATGCAAAAGTCGGACTACGCAACATGTGGATAGAATACGGATTCAACGACCATAGTTCAATTCGCTTCGGCAATTTCATTCATCAGTTCGGATTGCACGCAACTTCCCTTTCAATGAAAAGCACATTCGAGCAGCCGCTTGCAAATGCCCTTTTCACTCCAAGCCTTCAGATGGGTGCGATGTATGTGAATTATTCAAAACATTTTTTCGGAGCTGTCAGCGCGCATGTCGAATCAAGCGCCAGAACTGAAATAATGAACGCTCCGCTGTTCAACCAGCAGGGTTACGGTCTTCTCACAAGGCTTGTATGGAGAAACGCTCGGGAAGACCGCCCGGTTATTCAGGCGGGCATAAGCGGAGGCTTCTCCACCCCGCAGAGACATATTGTGGGGAATGAAGACATCCATGACGGCTTTGCAATTTCCGCCAATTTCCCCACCAAGGTGGCACAGGTCGAGGCAATCGGCACAACTGTCGGCAATTCGAAGAACCTTTTCAAACTTTCGCCCGAATTGCTCCTGTCTTATGACAGACTCGCGCTGGAATCTCAATATTTTTTCCAACAGATAAACAGACGCCAGGGACTCAACGCGTTCAGGGCACAGGGGTGTTATGCAACCCTGAGGGGAATTATTTTCGGCGACAGATATTCTTACGTATCCTCGACTGCTCTTGTCTCCAACCCCAAAAACAAGACCCTCGAATGCGTTCTTGATTATAACTACGCGACACTGTCTGATGCGAAAGCCAACATATGGGGGGGCAGAAGCAACAGTTTTAACGTGACTTTCAACTATTATTTTAATCCTTATATCACCGGACGTCTGAACTATACCTACACTCATGTGTGGGACCGGGAAGGGCATGACCCCATGACCCTTAACGGGTTTCAGGCTCGTCTGATGCTACTTTTCTGACATGGACATCGACTGGAAAGACAAACTCGGAGCACTTATGGAGTCGGGCGCCATCCCTGTTGACAACACACCCGACACGCCACAGGAAAGCCAACCCTCTGACAACGGCAAAGCATCCCCTCTCAAAGTTTTAATCGACCGAAAGGGTCGAAAAGGGAAAACCGCAACCATAATTGAAGGATTTTCCGGCTCTGACAAAGAACTTGAAGAGCTCGCCAAAACACTCAAGCAGAAACTAGGAACCGGCGGAAGCGCCCGCGGGGGTGAGATCCTTATTCAAGGAGACCGGAAAAACGATGTCATTGCCACTCTGAGAAATCTTGGCTACAAGGCTAACTAAACCTGATGCCGGCTAAATTTTTAAGAATTATTTAAAGAATTTAGCCGGCTAAATTTCTATAAATGAATTAAGTCAGCTTTTAAATTTCTATTCACTTTGCTACAGTTACAACGCGCATCCGCAGGATCGGGAAAGACCTTCACGCTTGCTAAAAAATTCATCTGGTTTCTCATCGCCATAAAAGAAGACGGGAAACCATGGCGTCTGCGTAATCCTCGTGAAATTGCCGACGGACTCGGAAGAATCCTCGCCATCACTTTTACCAACAAGGCGACAAACGAAATGAAACAACGTATCGTCGCGAAACTTGCTGATCTGTCCCGGGCTGCGGATGAACCTGTAACCCCGGAATTGCTGGCGTCTGTAGCTTACCTGAAAGATTTCGCCTCCGACCTCGACACTTCTCCCCGGAACATCGGCATAGCCTGCAAAGAAGCCCTCTCCGCCCTTCTGAACGACTATTCGGCATTCAGGGTATCGACAATCGACTCATTCTTTCAATCAATATTAAGGACTTTTGCATATGAATCAAACCTGAATGACTCATATCAGGTAGAAATCGACACCGACTACCTTGCAACGGCGGCAATCGACGCTACTCTCGACACTGTCAATAATCAAGGTAAACAAGGATCATCGGCATCAATGTGGCTGAGACTTCTTGTTGACGAAGCCGCATCTGCCGGATCGCAGTGGAACGTGTTCCAAAAAAGTGAAACACCGCAATCTATCTACTCGCGCCTGCGGCGGTCTATACAACGGCTCGAAAGCGAGGAATTTAAAGGAGTGAGGAAAGAATTGGACGGCTACTTCGATTCTGACACGGACCACGATCCTCTTGCCAAGGCTTATATTGCTCTGAAAAAACAGATGGAAGCCCCTTTGCGAGAAGCCCTTGAAGAAGCGCAGGAAAACTGCTCACGGCTCACTGCATTGTTGAGAAAAGCCGGACTCGACCCTAAAGAACATTGCCAAAGATGGTTTGATTCTCATATCCGCAAATTGCCACTGCTTAATTTCAACGACACTTCCACCAAACCTCCTTTCAAACCCCTCTCTGTAACCGATTCCAAACCGTTGCTGAAAAAAGGGGTGTCTTCCACTCTCGCGCCGGAAATCAACCGTACCGCCGCGATCATGTATGAAGCATATTCCATCTGGCTTGAACGGAGGGAATCAAAAGAATGGTGCCACTGGTGCGCATACGCTCCGCTTCTGCCCTATCTCGGGCTGCTTGGGGAAGCAAGAAAGAAAATGCTGGAGTATCTTGAATCCAACAACATGATTCAGCTCGGCGAGACAAACTCCATGCTAAAAAGGATCATAGGCGAAGACGACACCCCTTTTATATATGAAAGACTTGGAACGGCAATAAATCATTATCTTATTGACGAATTTCAGGACACATCCCGGATGCAATGGGACAATCTATATCCGTTGCTGGCTGAAAACGACAGCCGGGGACAAGATAACCTTATTATCGGGGATGCAAAACAAAGCATCTACAGATTCCGCAACGCCGACCCCTCCCTGATCACCACAAGCGTTCCGGATGCCTTTCCGCGCCATATAGCTGCCGGAATGAGCAGAAAAGAGAACACCAACTGGCGCTCTGACAGAAGAATCGTGGAATTTAACAATTTTTTCTTCAAAGCTCTTGTAGAGAAAATTTCTGATCTCGGGAAAGGGACTCTCGATTTCCAGGATTTGTATGAAAACGTGGTGCAGTATCCAAGCCACAGAGAAGAGAAAGGGTATGTCGAGATACGTTTCCTTGACAGTGCCGCCGCTTCTCCTGAAGGCAACGAAGAGTGCAATGAGGAGTCTTCTCCCCTTGACGGAATCGGCTCCCTTATAACATCATTACTCTCCAGAGGCTACAGCTGCCGGGACATCGCTCTCCTGGTCGACACAAACCAACTCGGGAAAGACGTTATAACGGCAATCGTGGCATACAATGCAACCTTAGCCGAAAACGAACGCAAGATTGATTTCATCAGTGAGGAATCTTTGCTCGTATCCTCTGCCGAAGCGGTCGGTATAATCATAAGTGTTTTGCGCAAACTTATATGGGGGGCATCCCTGAAAGAAATTGATGCGGATGCGGAAGCTGACGCTCATCACAACTGGGATGAAATCAGATCGAATTTCAGTTTCTATTCCCTGCGCCATCCTGATCAAAGTGTATCAGAACAGATTTCCGGATTTCTTAAAGAAGATTCGCCAGAAGAAGCCATCAACAGGATGCTGTCTACCATGCAGACTGTGGCACTCCCGGCTCTGATTGAAGCGATAACCGAAAATTTCGTACCCGAAAATCTCCGCCGTTCACAGGCAGTATTCATTGCAGCCCTGCAAGACATGGTGCTTGAATACTGCGAAAGATACGCTGCCGATGTCGCTTCCTTTCTCAATTGGTGGGATTCCAAAGGTAAAGACCGGTCGATATCCTCCCCGGAAGGCACCGATGCCGTGCAGATAATGACAGTGCACAAAGCCAAGGGGCTTGAATTTAAATGCGTGATAATGCCGTTCGCCACAGCATCACTCACTCCATTGAGAAAATCGGAATGGCGATGGGTGCGTCCTGCATCATGTTTCAGTGGAGCCGGATTGCCGCCATTCATCCCCATAGAGACCACTCCGGCACTTGAAAAGACAGAACATGCACAAATATATCTAAGATATTTCGATCTCTACATGATGGACAGGCTAAACTCGATCTACGTCGCGTTTACCCGTGCGGTAAGCGAGCTATACATCATCACCAAAATGCCAAAGCGTCCGGATACAGGGATCGGTCATTATCTGAAAGAGATCTGCGGGGACTCCGACAATTATCTCCTTAAATATCAAGATTGTAAGGAATCTGACTGTATGCTCCCATGCGGACTTTCACACTGGAACGACTCTTTTGACATTTTATCCTTCGGAGAGAAACCGGAAATTATCAAAAAGACAGACACTTTCGCAGGGCAATCCCCCTCCGCAGATGAACTGGTCATAGAAGAATACGGAGTGGACAGCAGTCCGTCCATTCTTCAATATGTAGAAAGCGACACACCGGCAAGCCCTCTCCTCAGTGCCGACACCATTCTTGAAACAAGTGAAGAAGATTCAGATCCCGACACATCGACTGTCTCTCCGGAAGCTGCCGACACAGATCCCCGCTCTGAAGGGAATCTGCTGCATTCAGTCATGGGAATGGTATATACTGCGGAAGATCTTCCAAAAGCTCTTCTATCCCTGAAGACACGGGGGCTCATAACGCGCCAACAAGAAGAAACCTGGGGAAAGTGGCTGGCTGAACTTCTCTCGAAAGAGGAGGTGAAAGATTGGTTTGACGGCAATTGGAAAGTTCTCAACGAACGTCCTGTCCTTATTCCCCATTCATCCGACCGCCGTCCTGACAGAATCATGATCTCTCCCGACAGAAAGAAAGCTATAATACTTGATTATAAGTTCGGCTCAGACTCCTACGACAAAACCTACAGAAGACAGGTAAGAAACTATATAAGCGCATTTCAAGAATCATCAGGGATCCGCGATGTAAAGGGATATTTATGGTATGTACGAGGAAACAAACTCTCGGAAGTGTAAACGACTTTTGAGAGTATTTGGATATATCGTGCCAAACAATTAACTTTGCAAAATAAAACCAACACTCCCATATTTTGGATACTGACCCTTTACCATCTTCTACACCCACCGTTTCCCTTTTGATATTGCTTTCGCAGATGATAGATCTGCATACACCCGAGAACTGGGTGTCGTGGGGAACACTTATTTTTGTTGCAGCACTTTGCCTGATAATATCGGCATTTGTCTCCGGCAGCGAGATTGCATACTTTGGACTTACTGCAACCGATATCGAGGACCTCAGGGAAGAGGAATCCCGGCAAGCAAAAAACGCATGCTTCCTTTTGCACAACAGCGAGCGTCTGCTTGCCACGATATTAATATCCAACAACCTTGTCAACATCACCATGGTTGTGGTGCTCAGCTATGCTATAAATCAGGTAGCTTCTTTCAACAATTCTGTTGTAGACTTCCTCCTGCAGACTGTGCTCCTCACTTTCCTGCTGTTGCTTTTCGGAGAGATTTTTCCAAAACTCATGGCTCGCAGCCGCACTGTCAAATGGGTGAAATTTGCATCCGGAGGATTGAAATTTCTTTACCGCATCACCGCACCTCTCGCCAAGATGATGGTCAGGTCTTCGTATATTGTCAACAAAATAGTGACAAAGAAAAATGAAAACCTGTCGACTGACGAACTTGAAAAGGCTTTGCAGATCTCTGACATAAAGGAAGGTCAAGACAAGGAGATGCTTGAAGGTATTCTTTCTTTCGGAGAGAAAGAGGTTAGCGACATTATGATCTCCCGTGTCGACATCACAGCTATTGAATACCACGACACCTGGAGCGAGGCAATGGACGTTATCCTTAAATCCGGATTTTCACGCATACCTGTCTACGACACGTCACAGGATACAATCCGAGGAATCCTGTATTCAAAAGACCTTCTTCCCTATATTGGGAAACAGGGAGATTCCTTCCGTTGGCAGACATTGTTGCGCGAGCCTTATTTCGTGCCGGAGTCAAGAATGATTGATGACCTGCTTGAAGATTTCCGCAAGAAAAAAATTCACATAGCCATAGTGGTGGATGAATACGGAGGCACTCAGGGAATGGTGACGCTTGAAGACATTATTGAAGAAATTGTAGGCGAAATTGATGACGAATATGATGAATCGACATCTTTCTACAAAAAAATCAATGCCAATACATATATTTTCGATGCAAAAATCCCGTTGGGCGATTTTTGCCATATTGTCGGGATTGAAGAAGAGCAACTCGGCGACTGCGGAGAGGCGGAAACCTTGGCAGGTCTTCTCCTTGAAATAAAAGGCGATTTCCCCACTCTCAAAGAATGCCTCGAGCGTGAACCTTGCCGTTTCCAGGTCACCCAGATTGACCGCCACAGGATTACAAAAGTGAAGGTCACACTATCCGTTTCGGAAAAAGATTCCAACGAATAATAATATTGAAACATGGAAACAGAATTTGTATATTGGCGCCATCCCACCCCCGTCGGGATAAAAGTGGAAGAAGTCTCCGGAATGGAAGAAAAATCCGGGAAACTTTGGAGAGAAATGGCTATGCAGATATATTGTGAAAACGGGATTGACGGATTCAGGGAAATCGGACATTTCGCCAACGGCGCCCCTTTCCTTTTTGGCGAGACATCCAGAATATCTTTGACACATACATGCCATCTTCTCGCTGTAGCCACATTGCCCAAAACTCCCGAAGCTGACCTGTCGAGATTCTCCCGGCGCACCGCCCTCGGGATCGATGCCGAAAAGCTCGACCGTACACAGGTAATCAAAGTGCGCGATAAATTCCTTTCCGATAAAGAGAAAGGTTTTATAAATGAAGACGACCTTGAGTCTAATATTATAGCCTGGACGGCAAAAGAGGCACTCTATAAAGCGGCAATGACCCCGGGGCTTGATTTCTGCAATAATATTACCATAGAAAAACTTCCGGTGATTGACCGGATGATGAATCTGCCGGGGGCTCCGGAACCGGTTATCGGGAAAGCTGTCCTGTCTATCCCGGAATACGACTCACCGATAGATATGCAACTCTACTGCTACGAATCCGAAGGATGTTGCGTGACAATCGCTTTTTCTCCCAAATGTGCTAAATTCGGAAGGAAAAGGTCTTAGAAACTGTTTAAAATTTATTTTGTCTTGTCTTTGAGGTCTTTGTCATCATCTTTATGATATTTATTCAGTCATTATGGAACCCCATAACTCCATCATAAATATCAAAAATCTGCTCGACAAATCCTCTCAATTCCTTCGACAAATAAATTTAAACAGTTTCTTAGGGATTGAGTAAATCTTTGTTGTAATAATCAAGTATCGCATTTGCCGACAGCAACGCCAACCTGGCTTTGCTGTCGGGATTTATGCGTATCGCCGAAAGATAGTCATTTATGGCATTCGCACGCATACCCATCGCCCAATATTTCATTCCGCGTAAAGTATAGGCTTCGTCATCATGCTCATGCTCTCTTATATATTCATCCAACAAAGGAAGTGCCTCTGACGGCATAAGTTCTTTTATCTTGTCTAATATTTTATCTGCCATACTATTGTCATTTATACTTTCTACCTTTAGCGAATCCCTGCCTTATCAACCGTACTATCCCACAGGTGACTAAAACTATCCCGGCAGCACTATCCTTGATGACTTCACCTCTTTCCCGAGAAAAAGGGAGGCGAGCGAATCAAATTTCTTCGGACTCTCTGTAGTCAAGAACTCAATATCTCCGTTTTTTTGACATTTGACGTCTATCTCCGGATGACGTTTCAGATAGTCTGCAAGACTCTCTGCCACACGTCTTCCTTGCTCGAATATACATACTCCATTTGGAGTATACTGTCTGATTTTATTGATCAGAAGAGGATAATGCGTACACCCTAACACCAATGTATCTATTTCCGGGTCAGCCGACATTATCTCATCAATATATTTTTTAACGAAATAGTCGGCTCCGGGAGAATCTGCCTCGCAATTTTCTATGATAGGCACCCACATGGGACACGCATGCTCAACGATCTTCATCTCAGGATCCATTTTTTCAAGTTCCATAGCATAAGAATGGCTTGCCACTGTGCCCGGAGTGGCGAGAAGCCCTATATGTTTTGTTTTCGAGACTTCGGGCAAAATCTCGACAGTTGGACGGATCACACCCAACACCCTTCTTGACGGATCGATGACCGGGAGATCGTTCTGCTGAATTGACCTCAAAGCTTTGGCAGAAGCAGTGTTGCATGCAAGTATGACAAGATGGCATCCCCTGCCAAACAAAGCCTTCACTGCCTGCAACGTAAAATCATATACAATATCAAACGAACGGGAGCCATAAGGCGCCCTCGCGTTATCACCGAGATACACATAATCGTATTGTGGCATTTTTGACGCTATTTCCTTGAGTATCGTCAATCCCCCGTAGCCTGAGTCAAATATTCCTATTGGCATGATTTTATACGTTCTTGGATGCTGTTTAAAGAGTAGACAAACAGAAAGCGGAGCACACGGCTCCGCTTTCATATCAAAGAATAATGATTATGGTCATTTAAGTCCGAGCTTAGCCTTCACATCATTAGTGATGTCGACCACGGGAGAATCATAATAAAGTGTGATCTGGGCATTCTTTTCCTGAATGAGTGAATAGCCGTTCTCTTTACCTACAGCCTCCACAGCAGTACGGATTTTCTGCATGATAGGACCCATAAGATCTGCCTGAAGTTTCTGAAGATCCTGCATTGCATTGTTCTCAAACTGCTGCATTTTCTGCTGATAGTCAGTAAACTCACGTGTCTTACGCTCCTTGATTGCAGGGAGTTCGTCGTTACTCATAGCCTGAAGTTCATCATACATGCGCTTCATTTCTTCCCCGAGCTTTCCGTATTCATCCTCGTATTTCTTTGAGACCTCAGCCACCTTTGTCTGAGCTTCTGCTGTCTCAGGCATCTTGTTGAAAATCTCATTGGTGTCTACGAGTCCGATTTTTAATGTCTGCGCGGAAGCCAGCATCGGGAAAAGCACGGCTGCCACTAACAAGAGTTTTTTAAGCATTTCGTTTGGTTTGTTATTTATTTTTCTATCTGTTTTTTCAGGTTACAAGAGTTCTCTTGTTTTCCAATCGCAAAGTTACTCAATTTATTTGGAATAACCCAATTTTGCGAGAACTTCATTACTTACATCTATTCTGGGCGATGCGAAGACGATGCTTTGCGACGATGCCCGGTCAAAAATGGTCTGGTACCCTTTTTCTTCAGCCACAGCCTTAACCGCATTATACACATCTTCCTGAATCGGTTTCATAAGAGATTGCCGTTTCTTATATAGTTCTCCTTCGGGCCCGAAATATTTATAACGGAGATCTGTCACCTCTTTCTCTTTGGCAACTATCTCCTCTTCGCGTTTCTTCTTTTGCTCATCGGTCAGAAAGACCATGTCGCCCTGATAATTCTTATACATGGTCTCTGCCTCTTTGGCAAGTTCATTGACCTCTTTTTCCCAACGCTGTGAAATCTGGTTCAACTGTTCGTTTGCCATTTCATATGAAGGTACATTCTTGAGAATATATTCCATATCAACCAGAGCGAACTTCTGGGCAGACACCACACCCGCAGCCATCAGCACCATGAATAAAGCAAGGAATATCTTTTTCATATCTATATTGTTTTGGTTATTTTTTATTCATTTGCACATACCGGAATTATACCGGAATCTGATTTTATCTATAAGACATACGTTTAAAGACATAGTTTAAACGAACATGAGGATATCCGGGTTCAATCTACCGGAAAAACACTCTCAGTTATGAGAAAAACCGGACAATCCGGTCATCATATACCGATAAAAACAAAATTCCGGATTCCGAGAGAGAGGGAATCCGGAATTTTGTTTTTAAAATTCCTGACCGAGCACAAAGTGCAGCTGGCTGCCTCCTCGCGTACCCCACACCTTATCGAAACCGTATCCCCAGTCTATACCGAGAAATCCGAGCATCGAAAGATAAAGGCGCACACCGACACCGGCACTTCTCTTAAGATTGAAGGGTGAGAAGTCTTTTACTGATGTCCAGCAGTTACCTGCCTCTGCAAACGCAAGAGCATATATTGTGGTCGAGGGCTGAAGCATAAACGGGAAGTGAAGTTCCATACCGAACCTGCCATAGGCGTATCCTTCATAACCCCAGGGAGTGAACTGTCCGTTCTCGTAACCTCGCATGGCAACCGTTTCGGTAGCATAAGTGTAACTTCCCGACATACCGTCTCCACCGAAATAGAATGTCTCGAACGGTGTCTTGAAATACTTGTTCCATGAACCGAGGAGCGCGAAATCAGCACGGGTCATCAATACAAGAGTCCATTGTCCGTTTGGATCTGTAAGCGGAGTATAAGTCTTGCTCTTGAACTTCACTTTCCAATACTCGATCCATTTGTACATCTCTTTCGCAGCCGCTTCCCTCACTTCTGTATCTGTGTTCGACCGGTCGGACAATTTTGCAAGTTCAGCCCAATTTTTCTTTCCGGAGAACCACTTTGCAGGAGGCGTGAGCGTGACATTAACTGAAAACTCAGATCCTCTACGCGGGTAGATAGGCTGATCGACACTTGAACGTGACAGTGCAAGACCTAACATCAATGAATTGGAGATACCGTTATTCATGTAGTACAGATACTCCCAGTTCTTAAGATAGTACCACCGGTAAGACAATGATGCCTGGAACTGGAAGTAGTCATCCGGCCAACTGAGGCGCGTTCCAAATCCAAGACTGACACCTGCCATCTGAAGCACCTTGTTGGGGTCGTAGGCGTTCTGATAATAATAATTTGAGTTATTACCATATGACCCGTAATTCCAAAGGTAGTTCATGCCGCTGTTCCAATACTGATTGGTATAGAAGCTGGAGTTTATACCGGTGGAACGGCTGTAATCAAGGCTCACAGAAAGAGAATTCGGTCGTTTGCCGCCAAACCACGGATCGAAGAACGAGATGCTGTAGCTCTGATAATATTTGGCGTTCGTCTGGGCGGAAATAGAGAACGTCTGACCGTCGCCTCGCGGAATAATACCCCTGTAAGACCCGGGATTGAACAGATTCTTGATCGAGAAGTTGGAGAACGAGAGCGCTACCTGACCTGTGACACCGGTCTGACCCCAGCCAAATGAAAGCTGCACCTTGTCGTTTGCCTTTGATTCAAGATCGAAAACAATATCCACTGTGCCGTTGTCTTCATCCGGTTCCGGATTTATTCCCATTGTTTCAGGGTTGAAATGTCCGGAAGCGGCAATTTCTCGCGCCGAACGCATGAGTTCCGACTTGGAGAACAGATCGCCGGGACGAACGCGAAGCTCCCTTCGTATAACTTTTTCAAACAGCTGGTCGTTGCCATTGATGACGACGCGGTTGATCTTCGCCTGAGGTCCTTCTATCACCCTCATCTGAAGCGCGATGCTGTCGCCCTTGATATTCTCCTCTATCGGCACAAGCTGGAAGAACAGGTAGCCGTTGTCAAGATAGAAGCTGCTCACGGCATCATCGTCATCTTTAGTGCGCTTCTCAAGAAGTTTCTGATTGTAGACATCACCGGGATAGATGCCGAGCACATTGTTAAGGAATTCTGTAGGATAGACGGAGTTGCCCACCCAGTTTATATCGCTGATATAATATTTCTTGCCTTCTTCTACATCGATATACACATCGACTGTCTTGTCATCGTATTTCACAACGCTGTCACGAAGAATGCGTGCATCCCTGTACCCCAGCTCGTTATACTTTTGTATGATTCTTGCCTTATCGTCCTTGTAGTCGCTGTCTACGAATTTCTTTTGCTTAAACAGATTGAGAATATTTCCGTTCTCGTTTGTCTTTTTCATAGACGCTTTCACCTTACGGTCGGAAAGGACCTCATTGCCCCCGATGTAGATCTTATGAACCTTGACCTTATTATGGCGATCGACATCAACATCGAGATACACCTGGTTTTCTTTTGACACATCAGGCACCTGTCTGATCCTGACATTTGCGTTCTTGAAACCTTTCGCGCCATAATAATCCTTCACGATCTGAGTGGCACGTGCTACGATATTAGGGGTGATCTGCTGACCGGGCACCATAGAAAGACGTTCCTGGATATCTTTCTTTTCACCACCTTTCACGCCATTGAACCTCATTTCAGACATTCTGGGCTGCTGTCGCAATGAAATCACAATCCATATCTTGTTGCCGAGTGCCTTCTCCGCAAAGATCTGCACCTTGGAATATAGCCTCTGGTTCCACAGCCGCTTGGTGGCATTAGTCAATGCGTCGCCGGGCACTTCCACTTTCTCACCCACTGAAAGTCCTGAGTGGGCGATTATTATATAATCATCGACATGGTTTATACCTTCCACCCTGATGCCCGCGATCTCATACACCTTAGGGATCGGCGAATAGATAATGTCGGGATTGTAGATAGTGTCGTTTACAATTGACTGGACCGCGTCCTGGGCATATGCACCCGAGGCTGCCGCCACTGTCAGTGAAATCAAAGAAATCTTCAACAGATTTTTCATCCTGATGATAAGTTATTCGTTATTCTGCACTTGTTCGCTGGTCTTTCCAAAACGGCGTTCCCGGTTCTGATAGTCGATGATAGCATCGACATATTCTTCATCCGAGAAATCAGGCCAGAGCACAGGGGTGAAATAAAGTTCGCTATAAGCTATCTGCCAAAGGAGATAATTAGAGATTCTCTCTTCCCCTCCGGTCCTTATAAGAAGATCCGGATCCGGGATTCCGGCAGTTGTGAGATTGTCCGCAACCATCTGTTCGGATATGGAATCAGGATCAAGCTCTCCGGCGGCAACTTTCCGCGCCATGCGCCGTGCCGCCTCGGCTATCTCCCATCTTGATGAATAGCTGAGACACATATTGAGCTGGAGCCCGGTGCAATGCGAGGTGGCATCGCGGGCATATAGAAGGCGGTTGCGCGCATCCTCAGGGATTCTGTCGATATCACCAAGCAGATGTATGCGCACATTGTTCTCCAGAAGTTCCGGCAATTCTCGCTCTATAGCCCATCCTATAAGATACATAAGTGTATCTACCTCATCGGCGGGACGATTCCAGTTTTCTGTCGAGAAGGCATAAAGCGTGAGATATTTTATTCCCAGATCGGAAGACAATTTGGTCACCCTGTGTACTGTAGACACACCTTCTGCATGCCCGTCACTACGGGCAAATCCCTGCTTTTTTGCCCATCTTCCGTTGCCATCCATAATCATCGCCACATGCACCGGCAGCCGGTCACGGTCGAGGGAGGATATCTTTTTCTGAAATTCGTCCATGTTGATTCAGTCTTTATAGTTGCACACTGCACAACGTTTGCTAAATTCATAACTTACGGTAAATGTAAGTGTAGAATACCAGTCAGTATTTTTTATGGCAGAACTCGCGATGCCCATTGGATCATCAAGAGCTGCGCCGTCAAGCCGGTCGCTGAATGTTTTCTTCATCAGGAACTCAAGCCCGAGATTTACCTTTCGGCTCGGTTTGTATTTCACTCCTACACCGAACGGTATCGTGAATGACGCACCGGTATTCCCTGCGGTCTTCCACATCGTCACAGCCGCGCCGGCTGTTATATATGGGGAAATTCTCTTTAATTTCCGATAGGTCTCACCCATGCCATAATTGAAAAAGTTGAACTCTGCCAACTCTCCCAATTCATAGAAATTCGTAGTGAACCTATGTGTATTATCATCAGGAAAAATATTATCCGTTTTGCCGGAATCTCCCGACAGCCCTCCAATATATAACCCTGTCTTGAATGCCCATCGCGGATTTGCGATATAACGGAAAAGGATTTCCATATTCCATGACGGACTCTTCCATACATTTGAGGAGTTGGCATCTCCGAGATAACCGGCAATACCCGGTCCGCCTCCGGCATCAAACCGGTAGTCTTCCTGGGCATTTGCCAACGCCGGGTATGATAATATTGCCGCCGTGGTCATGATCACTGATGTCAGTATTCTCTTCAAGGAAATCCTAAAAATCTGAAGTTAGATTATTGGTGTGAATGTCAGCCGGGCAAGAACGCCTCTCCATACTGAAGCATAAAGGTCTCCGGTCCGGAGCATTCCACCCATCATATATATATAAGGACACTCCCATGTGATATCATATCCGTCGAGAGTATACGAGATTCCTGCACGTGTAGGCAATCCCTTTGTCGGGACGCTCTTCCATGCATCGGAAAGATCCGCATCAAGCGATGTATAAAGCACAATGGCGTCACCTCCCGACACTCCGGGGAAGGAATCCGGCATTGCCAGGGCTCCTGATGCAGCGCGCCATGTCACTCCATTGTCGAATGATATATATATATCACGGTTATAATCTCCGTTCGCCAACACGCCTCCTATCACAATCCAGGCATCATAAGCCACTTGTTTGAAAGAGTTGGAAGTAGAACGATAGACTATATATTTAAACAGAGAAGCCCCCTCAATAGCAGGAGTCGGAGTATCGTCAATAGTCGCCCAATTAGACCCGTCGAACGCCCATGTGTGATTTGAACGCTCTCCCGTAGCTGTCATTCCACCTACAAAAAATGCTGTGGGATCGCCTGACCATTGTGTCTCTATGGTACGGAACATTGAGCGGTTATATAGAGGGAATTCCTCATCCATCTCGGAGTCTGCGATCGCTGATGTAGCAGGATAGTGACAATGCATCATGGTTCCTTCCGCATCCTTCACACCCAAGACATAATCATCCATGTATGCGCCGATGAGCGTGATCCATTTTTCCCCTGTATGGTTCCAGGTCTCGGCATCTGACGACTCATATAAATCCCCGTCCATCCCGAGAATCCAGAAACCACCCTTTGTTGACACAAGGCTTCTCACATCAGGCTCAAACCGGAAGGTCGTCTCACGCTTTACCCAATCCGCATCTGAAATTGAAGAGGTGGATGCCCATGTATATGTATCGTCTTTTTCATGGATCAAAGAATATACCACCCCGTCTCGTTCGAGCGATTTCTGATTCACTGGATCAGGCAGCCTTGACGGAAGAGACGCCACTCCAAGCTTATCCCATATCAATGAATCGGAATCAAGATTGTGGACATTCACTTTGAGACGGTAGGTGTATTTGTTTGTCCCGTCTGCTGCCGTCACATTAAGCTTAACGTCTCTTGTAAAATCGATACTGTCGGAAGGATTCTCAAGATAATCCACTTTTTTCTCATCTTCAGTACCGCCCGTCATCACGATTTCTGCCTCCGAAACGGAACTTGAAAATGTGATTACCGGCACAAGTTTCGAGATATTGGTGCCCTTCGGCAAAGAATCCGCATTGAAGATCACACCGTTATTGAGGTCAATTGAAAAAAACACCGAATCCAGGTTTGACATAACCTTGGAATCAGAAGACAAAGAGAAACTTTTGACAGCCACATTTGAAATTGTGACAGTCACTTCATCATCCGATGTTGTTGTGGATTTGTTGCACGATGATACGCCTCCCATCGCCAGCAGCAATGCAGGGACAAGATAGGGTATGTGGCGGGTTAAAGTCTTTTTCACTATTTATGAAGTTGATTAGGTGCACGCTTTCAGACATGGAGCATCATGCCTGCATGCGTTCATGCACTTGTTACAATCTGCAAAATTAGTATTTCTTGGGGAAATAATAAGCAGAAAACATCCCCATTTTAACAAATAAGTGTTTTTTAGTGCTTTTTAACGTCTGAAAAACGCACTTTCGACTTCTTTTCCCTTCATACAAGAAACAGGCGCGGGATATTCTGCCCGCGCCTGTTTCAAAGAATTATTTTAAAGTTTCTGTCATACAATTCTGCAACCATGCGGTCCGCCTCATCGTATATCTTATGTACCATCG
Source organism: Muribaculaceae bacterium (assembly GCA_029052265.1). GTDB lineage: Bacteria > Bacteroidota > Bacteroidia > Bacteroidales > Muribaculaceae > Lepagella. The sequence continues at coordinate 8,072 of JAIDJJ010000217.1, read as the reverse complement.
CCTCCGGAAGCTCCTTCTCTCCACGCAGCGTTTCAATATCTTTATAGACTGAATCATACAATTCGCGCTCGATATCTGCATTGAGCTGCATATAACCGTTGCCGTGACGGTTGTGGAGTTTTTCCCAATTGAAGTAATTCTCTGTAAGAGATCCGCGATGGTAGGCATAGATATCATTCCTGAGCCTTGATCCCCCATCGCAAAGAGGACTTGTGCAAATGCCCCCGGAACCGGGCGAACATAAAAGACGTGGAAGACCGGACTCCGCACCTTTCACCCAGACCGGTATGACCGGAGCTACAGGAGGATACCCTATCACTGTCCACATCACTGTGAACGACGGATCTTCGCCCGGCTTTACCCCTTGAATCACTGCCGCACATGAAGTGCTTCGCCTCGCTATAAAATCTTGCTCTACGAACCATCCGTTTGTATGTGGCTTATTGAAATTGCCACTGCGAAGATCTATTCCCATCAAAGGATTGCTGAAATTGCGGGAAAGATTGTCTATTATCCATTCCGGAGTAATGTCGTGAGAGGCGGATCCCTCGAAAATTTTCCGGTTAGCTTCCTGATAACGGACATAACCTCCACCCTTGTCATGCAGTCCGCTGAATGAAAAATTAGTGCGCACCATGTAGCCATGCGGAGCCACAACCGGATCATCAACATCAAACATGATGTAATGCTGATTGTCAACCTCGAAATAAGCCCCGTTGCCCAATGCATCTATCACTCCATAGTTAGCCTCCACCTTCATGGGGCGGGAAAGTGTGTCAAGATAATTTTTAAAATCTCCGACAGAACCGCAAATCTCGAGGGCACGCCTCATCAATGCTCCGTTGCGGGTAGATACTCTTTCATTTTTATCCGGATCGCTCAAATTGTAGGACAACGTATTGAGTATTGAAAACCCGGCAGAGTTTGTTCCCATCCATACTGACTTGGGATTGGCGCCATACCCTGTGATCGCGACAAAATCATACTTTTCCCCCTTCATATGACGGACACAGTTATTAAGATTTCCGGTGTCTCTGTTCTTCCATAGCAAGGGTCTGCCGTCTTTTGTCAATTTTCCGGAGATGATAGCTGAAGTACAAGCATCAGCCATTGACACGGCAAATGACATAATCATGAAGATTGTCACCAATCTTTTCAACTCATTTCTTATTCTCATGGTATTATATCTGATTGGTTAAGATGCCATTTTTTCATATAAGCGGTAAGCATCACCCCCAGAGCGGCAAACAGACACACTGCGGAAAAGATGATTCCGTAACCGTCTAAAAACAGGGATGGGGCAAAAGTCACAAGAGCTATCTCCACAGGGGCTATGAAGAGATATGCCAATGCATAATTGTCAAGACACCTGCTTTTCATCGACGGGTCGACCACTCTCAGCAATGCTATGCCCATAGCCATAGTGCCGGTATACCAGCCCCATGTGAATATTGCCTTTTCAAACCAATGACTGCGCATTATACGCCTTGCCACAACCATGACATAAATAAATGTCACCAAAAGTCCGGACACAAGCAATATAAGCAGCGGGACAATATATTCCACGACAACCGAAAGTTTTATCGACGCGATGCCGAACGCCACAAGGAAGTCTGTAAATGATCCGCTCAAATGTGATACTGTCTGCGGGCATATGTAATCACGCACACCGGTACGGGAGAATATTTTGTTAAGCAGGATACCCACCACAAACGCACAACTGAACACCGGCAGTTCAAGACCGGGAAGCCATATAGTCACAAGACGGCTCACTCCATATCCCCCGAGAGCTATTACCGCAACAATAACGAAATTAAACGTCAATGAATCGATTGATATTGACGAGAATGTAGATGTTCCCATACTTTCTCGCCTGTCGTGCGGAAGCAATCCGGTACGCAACTCCGACGGCAGATCCTCGTAATTGTTGAGAAAGGATGTGTGCCCTTTACGGGTGCCCCATTTCACTATAATCAGTCCGATTATAACTGATGCGACTATTCCAAACGTTGCCGCCGTCATTGCAAGTGTCAGAATTTCCGGATGCCCGAGCTGCCCGAAAGCCTGACCTATAGCAGCCGCGGTGCCATGACCTCCACAATAACCGGCGGGCATAGTGATTCCGAATCCCGGACTGACATCCCATATATTTCCAAGTATAAGCAATCCGAGCAGTCCGCCTACTCCCCATTGCAGAAGCATGCCGCATTGTGAATACGCCCACATGCTACCGATATTTGCATTGTCTCCTTTGCTTTTTCGGGAAGTGAGGGGAAGACATCCGAATATAAACGCGATAAGGATACCGGCGTATGTGCCCGTATATCCTGACAACGGCAGCCAGCCCAGACCCTGGGGTCCAAAACCTAACGCCATGAATCCCGCCAAGAGACTTGGCGGGATAAACAACTTCTGTATGATCTTAATCTTGACCCGCATCAACTTGCCGACAAGAAACAATATCGATATTATGCCTATGTCGACAAACAGGGTCCACGGTGTAAATGCTGTTTCCATACTATTTATTAAAAACGGATTTTGCTCACAGACAATCCCTGAATAAAATCGCGTTCATAAACACTTTGCTTGTGCCGAACCAATATGACCTGAAGTTCATGTCATCCACAAAATAAATCACATTTCCATTTTTATACAGTTTTGCAAAAACTGCCGGAGCATCCTTTACCAATTTCCGGTTATGTCGCGACATATATCCCGACACCAACGGATCTGACATATAATGCAACGGGGAGACATAGGGATCGTCATCTTTTTTAAACACCAGATTATTATTTTTGATTACCATTATCTCATCCTGATCGAGTCCCCATCCGAGAGGATGGGTCTTGTCGAGACCACATCGCAATATAGCCCCTTTTATGGTACGCCCTGCCCTATCTTCCGTTTTATTGGCAAATGTACCATAAAGGGTAGAATCATTTTTTATGGCTGTGCTGCGTGGTTTAATGTTCATTACTCCGGCAGACGACAGCAATTCATGTGCTTTCCCCGTTGCTATAAGAGTGCCGCCGTCGGCAACCCAGTTTTTCAGGGCATCCCGGCTGTCGGCTGTGAGCGATGGCATCCCGTTCGCCACGATTATCACATTATAAGGCGCAAGCTTCTTTGGCGTAAGCACGTTGCTTTCTATCAGCACAGGACACATCTGAAACCGGTAATCAAGCAGGAACCACGCCTCTCCGGAATCAGGGACTCCCTGGGTGCGACCCACAAGAATCGCCACTTCCGGCTTGGTGATCGGACGGAACGAGGGGCTACCCAGATCCAGATCACTCATAAGGGACGTGGTTACCGAATAGATGTCAGTACCGCATTCTTCAGCCAATCCGCTCACAAGCCGAAATATCTCATCTGAATCCAAAGGCTGGTTGCTGGATGTCACAAGAATAGTGCCGTATCCCATGGTCTTTTCAACATCACCCGAATGGAATGTAAACGGACGTGACATTGCCTGAAGGTACAGTCCTTTCTTTTGCAGTTCGTTGATTATTTTAGGAGCATAAAACTCTTTGCTTTCAAAAACATATCCGACATCACTCTTACCTCCTATCACCTTCCCCGGCATGAATGAGACATCAGTGACTTTTTCGCCCATAAGCCCTGCCACAGACTTAAGGGGAGCATAGCGGAGATTAAAGGCATGAGGGAATGTCCACGCAGAGATATCATAGAAAGTGCTGTCTGTAAATTCGGTGAACTCTTCCATCACCGCCTTTACCATCACAGAATTTTTCTGCTCTACCGGAATCACATAAGAGGCTTCTTTTTCAAATGATTCTCCCCCGGCTGATATATCGTGTGAAAGGTGGTAAATGTCAATTCGGTGCCGTTTCATATTTTCCAGAAAATGAAATTCCACCGACCTGGATCCCCTTGAATCGAACACATACCCTTTCACTCCCTCCCGGGCTGCATTACGACGCGATTCCTTATAAAAATCTCTCTGGTATTCTATCAGCCTGCTTCGCATGTCCACTGCCGCGACAAGAGTCGCATACGAAGCGAGAGCCTGATTCCTTACTGTCCAGGCAAACGAACGCGGACCGTTGACTGTCTGCCGCAGATGCCCGCGGCTCGTGCCTTGCTCATACAGAAGACATACAGCTCCATGTATATCCCCGTAAGCAGCCCCTTTTCCATAATAATAGTCGTCATAACCTTCTTTAGAATAATATACAGTGCCGATCTTGTCAAGCTCTTTTGCCACCACCGAAGATATGTCGGAAGTCAGATCCTGATTCAGTTGCGATGTCAGCTTGTTAGTTCGTTTCGGATGGCCGGGACTGAAATAATAAGGGCGCGCCGAACCTTGTTCATGAAGATCCACCACCACATTCGGCATCCAGTCAAAAAACACCTCGACCCCGTTTATGCCTTCCGGATGCTGCATCATCAGCCAGTCACGGTTGCAGTCTGCCCAATAATGATTTGTCCGGCTTGATGGCCACGGCTCGGTAAATTCCCTGGAATTAAGATCGCTTACGTCTGTAAGGCTTCGGGATGTGTTGACCCATGAGGCAAACCGGTTGATACCATCCGGATTCGCGCCGGGAGTCATGACGACCACCAGTTTGTCGAGCATTTTATCAATTTCCGGACCCTCTGCGGCAGCAAGAAAATAGGCAAGAGGAAGAGAGGCGTTGACCCCTGACGGCTCATTTCCGTGAATGCTGTATATCAGGTTCACTACAACAGGATCGTTTTCCATATCCACTTCTCCGTCATCGCTCACCGCCAGATGCCGCTCTTTTATATTATCAATATTCTTCATGTTTGCCGCCGATGAAAAAATCACCTCAAGGAAAGGACGGTGCTGATAAGTGCGGCCCATCTCTTTTACAGCCACCCGGTCGCTGACCCGCGCCAGTGTCTCCATATAGTTGACTACCTGCGCCCAGTCCACATGCTGTCTGCCGACCTGGAATCCCAAGACACTTTCCGGGGTGGGAATAGTCGGGGACAGGGTATAATCCCCGGATGGCAGGAAATAGTCAAGACCGAAACCATACTTTGCATTGCGTGGCTGCGCCAATGTAAACGGAATAATAAAGACTGTAATCAATAAAGTCAGTATCAACTTTTTCATTACTTCGATAATTATAATGGGTTTTGTTAGCATCAAACATTAAAGCGGGTTTTGCTCGCAAAGTGTGTTTACGTCCACTTCTCGTTTCGGGAATACAAACTGCCACTCTTTATGATCCGGTTCTCGATACCGGCATTCCTCACCCATAGTATGGGCATCATACATATTGAAATTTGAACCCTCCGGATCAATGATCGCCGGCATCTTTGTACTGCTGTTCCATGTACAGTCGTATGCCTCTGCAAATGGCTTCGGACCACGGTCCAGAGGAAGACCGAGACGCTTGAGGTCTGTAAACCTGAATCCTTCACCCCAAAGCTCTATACGTCGCTGAAACATTATTTCATCTATCAGAGCATCTCCTGTATTTGTCGAGAGGGTGTATTCCGGATCACGGTGATGGGCAAGCGGATACAAAGCACGCGCCGCTTCCGGATAGTTGCCGGCACGCGCATACCCCTCTGCCACAGTGAGCATCATCTCCGGGAGACGCATCCATGGCACATCGCCACACTTCATGTTTTCATCTGCAAGCAAAAATTTATTCGCCATATAGTTGCGTATCTGACCTCCGGTAGGGATGATTGGACGTGGCAGACTTTTCGGATCCTGCGCTTCCGGGAACCAGAGTGTTTTCCTTATATCCGTATCTGAAATGCGGTTATAAAGAAGGTTGTATATCGCACGTGGTGTGTTCTTGTTATAGCTGGCATTTTTATTCGACATGAAACTGTGGAAATCCTTTAATGTCCCCGCCTGGTCTTCCTGTCCGAACTTACCCCATATCCACTCGGTATTGCTTTGGTCGCTCATGCGGTTGACTGTCGTGACGTAGGTGTCGTCCTGCAGGCGCGCACCGGATTCGTCAATCACTTTCTGCGCCATGAGGGCAGCTTCCATCCATTTCCCCTGTGCGAGCAGCACTCTGGCTTTCAATCCGCGAGCCACATGGATGTCAATATGTGATTTGTTGGCTTTTTTTATGGTGACGACATTGCCCAGATGTTCTATGGCGTCATCAAGATCCCGGTTAATTCGGTCATACACATCCTCCACACTTGCACGGGGCATATTATCGGTGGTGCTTTCAAGCCTGAGGATTACCCCGGGCTGGTCATTATTTTGCCCCGGCACGTAACGTTGTCCCCACGCCTGTACCAGATTGAAATATGCAAATGCCCTGTAAGCGAGCGCCTGCCCCTTGATATTCTCTTTTTCTTCAGGCAATCCCTGAGCCTTGTCAATATTTTCCAATATCATGTTGGCGTTAGAGACAAACCGGTAAAACAGTTGGTAATGATACGACAGATGGCTTGAGGTGGTGTTTCTGTGCAATGTCCATTTTGCATGCGATTGGAATTGCGCATTCGATCTGGTATACACAAGATCCTCACCCATCATCTCCATCCATATCATCCATGTCTGATAGCCTCCTTGGGCGTAAGTCGACGACAATGAAGGGGTATACATGAGCTTGTGAAGCCCGTTCACCGCCATCATTCCTCCCGCAGTAGTCTCGAACATTTGCTCCTGATCAACGTTCTGAGTGGATTTGGTCTCAAGGAAATCATCATTACATCCACAAAGTGACAGCGACATAAGTGAAACAGCCGCCGCTGAAAATATCTTGATTATACTGGTTCTCATTTTGAAAAGCGTTTAGAAGTTAAGATTCATACCGACTGTAAACACACGCGCGGGAAGATACACATCCATGTTGCTTGAATATCCACCCACAGTCTTTCGCGGATAAATACCTTTACGTCTGGTGATCTGAAATACATTTTCAGCTGAGACATAGAAGCGCAGTGAAGATATGCCCAATACCTTGTTTATATGTTTCGGAATGGAATATCCGAAGTTGATATTCGACAGTTCAAGCATATCTGAAGAAATAAGGAAACGGTCGCTTGAAGCATACAGGGAACTGGCGTCGCTGCCATTTGAAATTCTGGGGACATCCGTGATATCTCCCGGTTTTTGCCAGCGGTTCATTATATCCTTGTGCACTGTCGAATAAGAAAGAGAGCTTGTCCCGGGAGACATCAGACCGGCATAACCGGAATCATACATTTTCCCTCCGACCTGGAAATAGAACGACATGGTCAGGCTGAAATCACGGTATTTGAGGTTTGTGGTAAAACCGCCGCTCAGCTTGGGGATCGAGTTGCCGCAATAATCATATAAAGCCTCCTGATGATCGGTTGTGTAGGTGACTCCGCCTACCTCCACAAGCGATTCTGACGATTCAAGATATTGAGGATCGACCACATACAGGCTACTACCCGTGGCAGGATCCACACCTCGCCATTGACGCAAATAGAAATCATAGCGGGAATGGCCCTCTTCTATCTTATGAACACCTGACGTGTATGGGTCGACTGGAAGTTTGGTCACTTTATTCTTATAGTGGGTGGCATTGACGGTAGCGTCCCATGTGAAATCAGGAGTTGTGAGAATATCCCCGGAAAGCTCTATCTCTACACCACGGTTGTACATTGTGCCTGTGTTCATATCCTGGTTTGTATGTCCGGTGGAATACGACAAAGGAACGGAAAACAACAGATTGTCTGAATATCTGTTGAAAAACTCTATGCTTCCGCGCAACCGGTTGAATAATGCAAACTCGACAGCGACATCGAAACTGCGTGAAACCTCCCATTTGAGATCACGGTTGCCAAGCGAACTCTGTATGAAACCTGCCTCACCTGCATTCTGGGCGTTTTCATAGGTGGCACGCCAGGGATAATATCCTCCGACATCATCATTCCCGACTTCGCCATATGCAGTGCGGAGTTTAAGCATGTTGATCCATTCGATATCCGACATGAATTTTTCGTGATCAATTCTCCATCCGGCACCAACGCTCCAGAAGCTGCCCCAACGGGATTTTTTATAAAAACGGCTGGATGCGTCGCGACGGAATGATGCAGATGCAAAATACCGAGAATCAAAATCATAATTC